>NZ_JAFEMR010000010.1:0-182096 GCF_016892495.1 Bacillus sp. RIT 809
ATTCCAAGAAGACTTTGAATCACAAGAACTAACCAATGATTCGATTGGTGTGGATGTTGGTTTAAAAGAGCTGTTTGTAGCTTCTAATGGTATGAAAGAACGAAATATAAACAAAGATGCCAAGGTTAAAAAAATTTTGAAAAGGAAAAAGTCAGCACAAAGAGATATGTCTAGGAGATTTAAAAAAGGTGTGAAAATTCAATCTGCCGGATATGAAAAAGCGAAAACTGAGCACCTGCGGTTATCTAGGAAAATTATTAATATCCGAAATAACCATATCCATCAAGCAACAGCTAAATTGGTGAAAACCAAACCAATGAGGATTGTTGTGGAAGACTTGCCTATCTCAAACCTGTTAAAAAACAAAAAACTATCGAAAGCATTTTCATTTCAAAAATTACACTTCTTCTTTCAATGTTTATCATACAAGTGCGAGAAGTATGGCATTGATTATGTAAAAGCTGATAAATGGTTCGCTTCAAGCAAGATTTGCTCATGTTGCGGAGTAAAATACGACCATTCAGTTCAACCAGAAGGACAGTGGAGTTTAAAAATACGTGAGTGGCGTTGTGTTGGGTGCAATATCCATCACGATAGAGATTTAAATGCTGCGATAAATTTATCAAGATGGGTAAAATAAATGCTTGATAATAGGAGGTAACGATACTGCCTCGTGTGGAGTGTTATACCCCTCCTCCCTTCGGGGCTGCGAGAACACGAAGAAGCACTAACTTGTGTAAATTTGATTGAATTGTATAGATTTAGTTAAGTTTATCGTATCGGTGAACAAATATGCTAGTTATAAGCGCGAACGAACAAAGAAACTTAGTAAATATGAACGAAGTCATTGAATACGCAGCGCTTGCCTTAAAAGAGTTTTCCGCAGAAAGAACGATTACACCAATACGAGGCTCATTACCATTTGCGAGCGAACAAAATACAGCGTTAATTATGCCTTCAGTCGCGGAAGGACTTGAAGCACTCGGAGTAAAAATAGTAACGGTAGTCCCGCAGAATAAAAAGATAGGAAAGAAAACGATAAACGGAATTGTGATGCTATCAGACTTTCAAACAGGAGAACCACTCGCACTTTTAGAAGGTTCCTATTTAACGATGATCCGAACAGGCGCCTTATCAGGAGTAGCGACAAAATATTTAGCTCGTCATAACGCAAAAACTTTATGTATTATTGGCACGGGTGAACAGGCGAAAGGAATTGCTGAAGCTGTATTCGCCGTTAGGGACATCGAAAAAGTCATTTTATACAATCGAACGGAAGAAAAAGCGTATGCATTTGCGCAATATATACAAGAGACATTTAACAAACCAGCTTACGTCTATGCAAGTCCAGATGAAGCAATAAGCGAAGCAGACATCATCGTCACAACAACAAACGCATCCACACCAGTCTTCACAGAAACATTGCAAAAAGGCGTCCACGTAAACGCCGTCGGCTCATTTAGACCGAGCATGCAAGAACTACCATCTCACGCTATTGCTAACGCAACTAAAGTAGTAGTCGAATCAAAAGAAGCGGCACTAGAAGAAACAGGTGATCTTCAAGTTCCGATAAAAGAAGGTCTATTCGAAGCTAGCAATCTTCACGCGGAACTTGGTCAAATTATAAGCGGGGAAAAAGCTGGTAGGGAGAATGATGAAGAGATTACTATTTTCAAATCGGTTGGTTTGGCGGTAGTGGATATTATCGTTGCGAAGTATTTGTATGAAAAAGCGGTGGAGCGCGGGATGGGGAATAAGATTGAGTTTTGAGGCTGCCTTTTGGTGGTCTTTTTTGTTGGGCGTGGGATTACTTGTGGACTAATGGTCAGCGACTGTTTATATTTGCATCTCCTATCATATAATTCTCCTTATTTTTTAACTATAACTTTAATGATGAACTTCTTTTTGTTGGGAAAGCACGTAAAGTAAGACAACGTATTAAAAAGCATTTTGAAGATAATGTATCACCAATTAAAAATCATCGTGATGAAGTGTATCGTATTGATGTATGTATTGTAGAAGATCCGATGGAAAGAGAAATTTACGAAACATATATGATTAACGAATTTCAAGCGAAGTATAAGGTGGATAAAGTATTTTATAAATAACATCAACGTAAAACATGATCTTGGTACTACATCAAGATCATGTTTTTTATATGCAATAAAAACGATTGATTATTCTTAATCATTCGACAAAATACAACAATTTAAGATCGTATTTTTTGCTATGATAAGTAAGGAATTTATATATCGTGTTATTGGGGGATAAAAAGAGATGTTGAAAAAATTTACTACATGTATTTTAGGTGGCGCTTTAGTATTCAATTTATCTGGTTGCGGCAATACATCCGACAAAACTTCTTCAGAATCTAAAGAAACCAATTCTAAACAAGAAGAAAAGAAAGTGCAAACAACTGATGAGGCGAAAACGAAAGAGAATACAAAGCAGAAAAATACAGAACAAACAAAAGAGAAATCAAAGGTAAAAGAAAAAGAGTATGCTGTAAACAAGGATTTTCATACACCTAAATTTGATGTAACTGTAAAAAGAGTTGTAGAAAGAGATAAGGTTGGTAAAGAAAGTATAGGATTCCAAAAACCTGAAGATGGACATGTCTTTATTGTTGTAGAAGCAGAAGGGAAAAACATCACAAACGAACCGATGAAATTAGCCGTTTTACCATCAGTGGATTTAGTGGATGAAAATGATAATGCTTACCAAAGTGATGTGTGGGCAGCTAGTAGTTATGGGGTTGAAAAAGGCGAGACCTCTACTATTACTAAGGAATTAAAACCAGGGGAGGTAAGGAGAGAAAGTAAAGTTTACGTGATTAATAAAGAAAAATTTGATACAGGAAAATGGTATGTACTTGTTAACCATGAGTATAAGGAACAAATTAAATAGTGTTTATTTATTAAGAGGAGATGGCTCCTCTTTTTTTTGTTACAAGTTAACACGAAATTTCATTCTGAGGACACTATTAAATTTTTAAGTTGATGGAGATAGGACGCTACCCCTAGATGAAGAGATTACTATTTTCAAATCAGTTGGTTTGGCTGTAGTAGATATTATCGTTGCGAATTATTTGTATGAGAAAGCGGTGGAGTGCGGGATGGGGAATAGGATTGAGTTTTGAGGGACTGCCTTTTGGTGGCCTTGTTTGCATAAAATCTTGTAAAGCAAGAAAAAGTAGAATATTTAATGATTAGAATTGAATATTCATATTCTAATATTCAATAGAAAGACATGTTGAAATACCTGATGAGGCATTGGCTCAACGATTAATAGATGATCAGAACATCACTGGGTCTTCATCTTTTAATGATTTAGAAAAAGCCCAAAAAGTTGCTGATGCAGTATTAACTAATCCTCAAAATATACGTAAAATAGAAAGGTGGCTAGCTGATCCCTACAGCCCACCAACTTTAGCGTTAAGGTATAGAGGTGATGAAATTATTGGTCGATCTATATTAAGAACATCTGAAGATGTTTTAGAGGTAACGAATGCTAAAATTGTCTTAAAAAAAGATGGAGAAGGAAGTTATATTAGAACAGGATTCCCCATAAGATAGAAATTTAGGAGGCTATTTATGAATGATAAAGATTATATTTATGAAGAATTAAGTGATTTTTTAGATGGAACATTCCATCAAGATATGGGAACACCAGAAAAAGCCTTACACGAATTTATAGAAGAAGCTCACAAAATTTGTATAGAAAATACTATAAATTACATAACTGCATTTTTAAACAGTGATCTATCCACGGAAAAAAAAGAAGAATTCATTGAATATTATACAGATATTTATTTTCCTGCTTTAAAACTAGCTCCCCTAGAATGGCTTGAACAAACAGGTGAAACATTAAAACAAGCATTAAAAAATACTTAGTGAAAATCGACCGCTTATAGTAGGCGGTCTTTTCTTCTTCTTAATTTACATTCACATACGTATTGCTAACTGGGGTATCGCCAAATGCCATCGAGATAAAATTTTGAAGTACCCCCAAAATGAAAATTTTCTTTCTCTAGAGTTAGTTACTTTGAAAAGTCGGCAGTTTTTTCGTTTTGGCGCTGAATTTTGCGGAATTTGTCAGTAAATCGATATGTTGTGCTGAAACGTTGATATATTTTTGTAGAGAGTGGGATTGTTTGTAGAATAATGGTCAGCGACTGTCTATATTTGCAGGGCTCATCATATAATTCCCCTTATTTTCAAATATAATTTTAATGACATGTTAGATTGTATATTCCGTTCTTAATATATTTAAAGGGTGATTGGGTATTAAGATTAATTAATGGAATGAAAGATTTGGATTAAATGCACCTATTATTAAATTCGGGAATAATATCTCTAACGCTGAAAAATATTTGATTAAGGGGTTATTTTCAGTATTTTAGAAATAATCAAAGCGAGAAAAAGTAGAATGTTTCATGATTAGAATTGATTATATGCTAATATTCAATAGAAAGATTAAATATTTAAAAATTCATAATAAAATATTATAATACATTTAGTAAAATTAACCAATATATATTTTGCTCATTATGCATTAAAGGGGAAATGAAAATGGCTGGACAAATTCGTATGTCACCAGAGGAGCTTAAATCGAAAGCGGCTCGATATGGACAAGGTGCAAATCAAATTGAGGACATTTTAAGTCAACTACAAAACTTACAAAATGAATTAAGAGGAGAATGGGAAGGTCGTGCTTTCGAAGGTTTTGATCAACAGTTCAATCAATTAAAGCCAAAAGTACAAAACTTCGCACAGCTATTACAAGAAATTAATACGCAGCTTAATAAAACTGCAGAGGCTGTTGCTTCTCATGATGAAGAATTATCACGTAATTTCGGTTTGAAATAAAAATTCTCATACTCTATATAACAAGCATTTTAAATGAGCCATACAGCTTATATTGTATGGCTCATTTGATTGCATGCCTAGAGCGAGTGATATTGATAGGGATATATATTTAATGAGATTTCTTTGATGCATTTGGAAAACTTATAGAAAGGGTTTGAAAGAATGGGACAATTTCAAAGTAATTTACAAACAGCAACGCAAATTGCTACGAAAATGGGATCAGCCTCTGATAGGATTCAAAGTGCAACCAGTCGTTCTATAACAAAGGCGACGCGTACAACGTTGTCTGTTAACTTCAAAGCACAAGAAGCGAATCAGCAAGTTTTAGACTTGACGAAACAATTTTCCGCTGCCTTTCAAAAAGCGGTTGATAATATTCATTCGGTAGCTAACGAGTTTGAGAGAATGGATAACGAACTTCACAATACTTTTCGCTAATGTGACAACCTACGTAAAGGTAAAATGGTAGGAGGAATATGATGAGTCAAGATATTGAAAAACAAATTGATCAAGTAAACCAAAAGTTAAGAAGTGTATTTGAAGAACAAGACCGAAATCAATCCGCGATTCACATTCAGGAGCGAGCGGAAGCAGATTATTATGAATGGAGAGGTGGAAGCTATCGTTTGTTTGATTGAATTTTAGGAACTTGGCATGATGATAGAGAAATGTCTCAGTTTTTTATGAATACGTATCAAGATGCACAACATATTGAACGAAAAGTTACATTTGAATTGGAAAACAAAAAAGAAACATTGCTTAAAGAAAGACGAGACCTTAGTAATTTAGAAAACGACCTTTCCTATCAACAACAACAATTAGCAAGGGAGGTCAATGCATGAGTTTAAATATGTATTTGGGAGAAGTACGAAGCCAAACTCAAAGCATGAATGCTGTATGTACTGCTACCATTCAAGGTATGGAACAAGCCATTCAGTCGATTGACGCTTTTGCAATTGATACTGTTCTACAAGGACAAACTTATAGCAGTGCAAAATCATTTTTTGTACAAACCTTTCGTCCTTTAGCAAAAGGAATCATTTATCTGTGTGAAGAGTTAATTCGTCAGAACGATGCTTTTCCAAGTCAATTTCAATCACAAGTCGCTTCCACAGATATAATTGAACAAGAAATATTAGAACAAATTCGAGAAATTGACCGAATGAAAGCAAGTATGGAAGCCGTCAGTCAAGCTATGCCAATCCCAGGTATGGAAGCTATGGCAAATCTTTTTACTGTCATGAGGAAAAAACTGCAAGAAAAATTAGAACATCTATATGAATTTAATTATACTTCTAGTAGTAATTATGATACAGCACTTCAACTAGCTGCTAGTATCGCACAAGGTTTAGCAGAGGTATAAAGTGGAAAAGGTTTTAGTCCTGCAAGTGGTACATTTAGTACACAAGGGTTGAATAAGGAATGGACAACTTCAATTCAAGCGATTACAGAAGAGAGGGCACGACAAGCTGCCAATTCAATTGAAGAAGGTGAAATGTGTGGTAAGCTACCTGAAAAATCTACTGGCGAAAAAATTTGGGACGGTATTGTAGATGTTACGGGACAAGCAGTTAGCGATACAATAGACGGAATAAAAGCTTTAGGAGATTGGGAAACGTGGGAAAACATGGGGAACGCTGCTTTGCACCCTATTGATACCCTTAGTACCATGTATAATACATTGTCGGATTCATTTATTAATGATGTAATAAATGGAGACGCAGAAAGTCGAGCAAAGTGGGGAAGTTATGCTTTAACTCAAGTTGGGCTAGGTCTCATTGGTGATAAAGGATTAAGTAAAGCAAGTAAATTAGGTCAAGTGAGTAAAGTAACTACACTAGGGGCAAAAGCCGAACAGAGTATTTCGCATTTTACAAATAAATTGCAAATAGGAGACCGCTTTGCATATGCTGGCGTTGGTGAGTTTAAAGATATTCCAAAAACTTCTTTTAATTCTTTACAAGAAGCCCGTGATACATTTATGTTTGCTGACTCTGGTAATTTAAATACACCTAGATTCCAAGAATACCTTAGCCAAGTAGAAGAAATTACAAAAAGGGAAATTCCAGAAAACCAAAGGGAATTACTGCAAGAACACTTAGAAAATAATGGTTATGAACGATTAAGTAAAGAAGAAGTAGCGGCAAGAAGAGAGGAGTTTAACAGCCTAAGAGAAGATTTAATTAAAGAATGGGAACTTAAGACTGGACAAAAATGGCCTACCTATGAAGAAGAAATTCCTTCAATAAGAGGTAGAGTATTAAGAAAAGTTGATAGACCTTATGATGCACATCAGCTGGTAGAAAATGCATATGGTGGAGAACACGAATGGTGGAATATGCACCCCGCTAAATATCCTAATGAACATCAAGGTGGAATACACGGGAAAGATAAAATTTCAAGAGAAATCTTTAAAAATAAATAACGGAGGTAATTAAAACATGTTTAATTTTTTGAAAAAACATATTGTAGCAGACGAGAGTGTTAAATCTAATCAAACACCTATTTTTTATCCTTTACCAAAAGAAGAGATAGCAGAAGCAGAAGATTTGTTGAAAATGCAGTTCTCAAAAGAACTAAAACGTTTCTATGAGGAAATTGGCTATGGATTTTTAAAGACTAATAAGACTCTTATTAACAGATTCATGGACCCATTTTCTGTTGCAGATTATCGTTTAAGACAAGATATTTATGAATACAATCCTAATTTGGACGATGTCGATGATGAAGAATCACTAGTATTTTTTGAAGTATCAGAGATTAGCTTTTTAACAATTAAATTTAAGCAGGAAAATGAATTAGGTCAATGTCCTATATATTATGGTTCAACGAAAATAGCAGATTCTTTAGAAGAATTTTTAATAAAAATGGAAGAAAATCCTGACTATTATATTTAATGGATATCAATTCTACTTTGTAGAGTCGGGCATTATTAGTTCATTATTTTAAGAATTGTTTTCTAGCTTATGTGATTGAGTATGTCTTGCAACATGGCTACATCTTTAGTTTGTTTATAGAACCAATAGCCGAAGATGTTGCTCATGGTGTGAGTCCCAATAGATTCGATACCAGCAAAATCTTTGGCTTTTTGAAATTTTTGATAAGTCTAGATATTATTAATGGGTTGATCTTCTTTTCGAGAAGGGAATAATATTTCACAGAAGGTGTAAAATGGGATGTTGATTTAGATGGGGATGGTGAAGATGATAGTATTAAGGATATGGTGAAAACGGGTGCGAAAAAAACTTGGTCAACAGTAGCAGGGTGGTTTAATTAACATGAAAAAAAGTATAGATTTTAATAAGAAAGCTTTTGCACATTATATGGCTCTTTATCCTGTAAATGAAATAAGAGTCCATGTAATTGGTCTGGTCCTTTTGGGGGCAGACGTGTTTGTTCTTTTGCCTGCTTTTGCGAATCCTTTTCGATTACTCTATGTATATATAGTAACTCCTCCAGTTATTTTTTTAAATTTGTGGGCGATATGGATTGCTATCAATCCTCGGAAACGACAATTACAATACACTCTATTTCGAGGAGTATATGGCACCATATGTTCAGTGGGATTATTGGTTATAACTCAAAAATATGCTTATGAAGTGTTACAATTACAAACTCCCATCTATTTTATTCTTTCATTTGGTTTGTATGGTTTTGCTTTGTATCATTTTTATAAAAACCATATTGAAAAACTTCAGGAACCAAGAAAAAAATCAAAATCATCGAAAGGAACTGGTGGTGTAAAAGTAGCAGCTATTGCAGCGGGATCGGGGCAGTTAATTGCTAATATAATTCTTAGCATTGCAACACAACAGATGGGGGCAATTGTATTTATGTGTGCATGCACAGTGTTTTCGTTTGCTTTGTTTTATATGATTATAGAACTCCATAAGTATTATTATTTACGGAAGCATATAGAAGATGGGGGGAAAATACGTATAGGCTTTTAAAGAGAATTTGTTGCATTTCAAGTATATAATCGCATTCTTCTTATGGAAGCCATTCACGAGACTTATAGCAATAAAAGATGTATAAGTGGAAGATTATATTCTAGTAAAACATCTGAAGGAATGGAAATTAGGTTTGTTCTTATTAATGATAAGATTATAACTGTTTATCCAATTTATTAAGGAATGTGAGGTACTCAAAAATGAAAGTAACTACTCAGCCCATAGTTAAAAATGCAAGACAATATAGAGGTAATTGCCAAGAAGCACTCCCCCTAAGTTTCAGATGAAATTAAATGATTGAATATTTATATTTAAATAATCGACTATTTATGCTTTAATATTTCTATGTACATAACTGGGATAATTAGGAATTTATATTTAATATGTTTTAAGAAAGGGGAATGTTTTTTTTATGGAAACTCCAGAAAATCAATTTAAACGTGCACTTAATCCTTGGTTCTCCATTTGGACAAAACCACGTGATACAATGAAAGAAATTTTTATATCCAAACCTAAGAATGTGTTTTTACTCATTTTATTAGGCTCATTCGTACAGACTTTAGATCGAGCATCTTCTAAAAATGTGGCGGATTCAATAAGTAGTCCATTTTCAATAATCTCAATAGTTATATTCGGTACCTTCATTGTTTTCTTAACTTATTATTTTTTGCTACCAGCGTTATTTAATTGGGTGGCAAAAAAACTTGGTGGACAAGGTACCTTTGAAAAAACACGTTACTCAGTTGCCTATTCTTATATCCCTTACGTTTATTCTCTTATATTAGTTTGGATGCCTTCATTTTTCTTGTTTGGGATTGAAAACTTTACGAGTGAGACACCGAAAATGGATAGTAGCATAACTTTAACGATTTTGTTTCTTATTTTTGCCATAATTGATGTAGTTATTGGAATTTGGACAATCATTATTTCCTTAAAATGTTTAGGAGAAGCACACCAATTTTCAGCATGGAAAGCATTATTAACAATAATAGTGTCCTTTATGATTATCATTCTTCCTTTGGTAATAATAGTATTTCTTATAGTAGGGGTTATAACCCTGTAATAATTTATTTGCTTCTTATGAACTTAGAACTTTAATTGAAGTTTGGGGACAAGAACAAAAAATGTATAAAAATAATAACTAAAAAATTAACTTTTATAAAAACACTTAAACTAAAATGCTTCTTAAGCGTGGGTCCAATAGCTCACGCTTTTTATTTTGGGTGACTATAACATTTATTTTTAAAATTTATAATCATACTATTTGTTACGAACAAACTTTCAAAGAATCTATTGGTGCTACAGCTAATTGAAGGCGTATTAACAATTTGAGAGTAGTTATTGATAAGAATGGAAATGTAATAGCTGTGGTTCTTGTTGAAGGAATTAATCAACCTCTTATGGTTTACGGTAGAAAACAGGGACAAGTGAATGAAAATAAAATGTGGGATTACGTGTCTTATCCATATCCTCAAGGAAAATTGTCTAAAGAATACAATGTATTTTTTAATCATAATCAAATTGCTAGTTTGTTTTTTAAAGGTTTTGAAACAGTTGAAGAGTTAGAGTTAAGAAATAAACTAGCAAAATTTTAATGAAAAGGTAGATTAATTATATGTTTTCAGGATTTCAATGGTTTCCTAAAAAATGGGGAAAAAGAAAAGTTTCAGAACAGTTTCATCAATCAAAGTTTGCTGATGAAGGTAAAGGTATTTTGATTACTATTTATGCTATAGATTTGTATTTTATATCTATTCCTTTAAAGGTAAAAAAATATAATTAGTTTTAAACATATATATATTCTTTATTTGAAGATGGGGGTAGTACCCCATCACTATCAAGCTAACAAAACAAAATCCCCCCTAAAATGAAAAAATACGCTATCCTTTCTGTTGTTGCTTTGGAATAAAGTTTGATAAAAATGAAGTTACAAACCTTTATTTAACAGCAACAACAAAAACTCCATTTTGAAAAAAAGATTGATCAAAATGGAGTTACTCTTTTTAACTAAGTATGAGATTTTTATAAAAAAGTTTAATCAAAACTCACTTAGAATCTTTTACTTGAAGGAATAAGGCATCGCATCTTTTTTATGAACATCGTTAATTTAGAATAAATTTTGACCACATCTGTAATTACTTGTAAAATGTTATACATAGAAAGGTATTTTAGGATAAATATAGAAGTGGTATGTTTTTTAGTTTTAAAGGGGCTAAAGCGCATCTTTTTTATGTTTTGAGAGGGAGAATTGGAAAATCATATGAAGAATTTTAAAAAAAGCACAGGTAAAATTTTACTAGCATCTGGATTAGTAGTTTCTATGTCAGCTTGTAGTGTAACTAGTTTATTTGGAGACAAAGAAAAAACAAATGCTGAATCTAGTAAACAAGAAAGTAAGGAAACTAAGACAGAAGGAACAAGTTCAGCTAAGTCAGAAAGTAAATCATCTGAAACAAAGGAAAAATCAACTAACTCGAAAGAAGAAAGTAAAGATGTTAAGATGATTATGGTTTTACCTGAGGATTATCCACAACTTATGGTAGACATTGAACAAGATTTATTAAGACGATTAGATTATTATGATGCTTCTGTAAGAGATTGGAGAAAAGGTAGTAAAACAAATGCTGAGGTAAGAGATAGTATTAAAGACTTAGATAAAGTATTTGATAAACTAGAACGTATAGATGCACCTGGTAAATATAAGGAAGACCACAAAGAAATAGTAAAAGCTGTTCAAAAGTTAAGAGAGACTTTCAAGGAAATAGAACAGTTATTTGACTACTCAAAAACGCCTAAAGATACTGATGATGTAATCGTAGATAAAGCAAACAACAAATTAGATGAAGCAAAACGTATTTGGACTCCTATCTTCAATAAGTTAAAAGGAGAAGCAAAAGGTGGTACAGATACTTCTTCAACAAGCAATTCTTCAAGTAGTACTGATAAACCAAAACTAGCTAGTAATAATCAAGCTAAGACATATGATAACCAAGCTACAACTGGAATATTCAAAGGACAAATTGACACACCAGACTCAAGTTCAAGTAAATATAAGAATGTACAAAATAACCTCAAAGACGGTACTGAGGTTATCGGTAACTGGGCTATTGATTTAGGACAAGGGGTAAAAACTACTTTAGTACTAAAAGGAGATAAGACATTTGTTACATATGTAAATGGTTCTTATCCAAGTGAAGATAACATTTTAACAGGAACATATACTGTAGACCTTGCTTCAAAGCAGTTAACACTAGTAATGGATAAAGTAAAGAAAGACGGTCAAGAGACGAAGATACCGAATCCTGTTTATACATCTTATAAAATTGAAAACTACGATGGCAAAACATTACAACTATTCCACATAGACGAACAAGTAACAATTTGTTATGTAAAACAATAAATAATTAGCAAAAAACTCTGTAAAATGATTTTTACAGATGTAAGTTTGAATTAACGTTTGATTAGAAATATTGTATGCACCTTGATTTTACGCGAAACCCAAAGACTCCATTTTGAAAAAAGATTGGTTAAAATGGAGTCCTTTTTTGCTAATTAGTATAAAAATTTTATAAAAAAGTTTGATTGTTTTGTTATCCGTTATTTCACCAACGCCCCCGTTACTTTAAGTACGTTTCGTCACAATCTTAGTCGTTATAATGATTTTAATCATATATTCCCCATTCATACAAAAAATAATAGCTATCAGATTGTCCGAATATACAATCATAAACATACCCCTTTTGTACTTGTATTGTTTCAATATGACTTAATCTAATTAAGAGTTCTTTAATAACTTGTTCTGGTGCATTCACATCAGCTAAATCCCTTTTAAATCTACTTATAAAGTCATCTTTGTTTACTGACTCTATGCTAATACATACTCTTGAATAGTATGTATTAATCCAACCATCTTTTAGTGCCGTTAGCCATTGTTCGTCTGAAGGGTCTGGCTCATCACTAATATCCCATTCTTCTCCATCGAACAATTCCTTTTTAAATAGTGCAGAAAATGCCTCTTGAATATTATCAAATTGACCTTTTCTGGCGAATGTTAAGTCTACTTGCATTGCATATTCATCTCTAAATTCATATACATCAAATGATAATTTTGACAATCTTACATTTGCAATTTGTCTGGCAAATAAATTGAGATCATCAAACAATTCTTGAATTTCTTTATTCATCATAATCCCCCCTTCTTCCTAAAGTTTTGATATTTTAATTATTGATGTGTAACTAATCTGCGTTGTTGGTTCACTAAGAAAAACGAAGTGTAAGTAATTCCGGTCACTTTGAATTCCTAAATTGAAAGAGACAAAATATCACAACTTTTTTATAAACATCGTGACTTTATTTAAAACATCGCGTCTTTTTTATAAACGTCGTAACTTTATTTTAAATCCACATCTGTAGAATCATAGGAAAGGATGGCGTTTTTGTATGTCTATTTCTGTATCTGATGAATTACAACTATTTGCTCAAGAAATTCAAAGCTTCTTATCTCCGAATTTCTTACGAGATCTTGCTAGAGATGTTGGTTTTGTACAACGAACCAGTAAGTACCAAGCAAAAGATTTAGTCGCTTTATGTGTATGGATTAGTCAAAATGTCGCTAAAACCTCTTTAACTCAGTTATGTAGCTGTTTAGAAGCATCAACGGTTTAATGCCACAGCCGTGCAATTTCTACAACAAGTGTTAGCTGAACTTCTCAACCAAAAGTTATCTTCAACTAAGCTGCTCACTTCTCCATACGCTTCTATTTTCAAGCGCATTCGTATCCTAGATTCAACTGCATTTCAACTTCCTGATGTATTTTCATCTGTTTATCCGGGTGCAGGAGGATGCAGCCATACAGCGGGGGTGAAGATTCAGCTTGAGTATGATCTATTAAGTGGACAGTTCCTACATATTCATACAGGTCCAGGTAAACAACATGATCGAACTTATGGTTCTCTATGTGCCCCAACTGTGACAGCGAATGATTTATGTATCCGTGATTTAGGTTATTTTCATTTGAAAGATCTTCAACATATACAAGATAAAAAGGCTTACTATATCTCTCGTATTAAATCAAATACACGTATTTATCAAAAAAATCCCACCCCTGATTATTTTCAAGATGGAAGAATCAAGAAAGGTACAGAGTATATACAGATAGATATGGAGGTCTTAATGAACTCTCTTCACCCAGGACAAACATGTGAAATATCCGACGCTTATGTAGGAATGACTGATAAAGTACCAACTCGTGTGATTGTTCATCAGCTAACAAAAGAACAACAAAAAAAACGATTACAAGATCAAACTGTAAGAGAAAAAAAGAAAGGAATGAAGTATTCTCCTCGTAGTAAACGACTCAGTGGCATCAATGTATATATGACAAACACCCCTACAGACATTGTCCCGATGGGACAAGTACATGATTGGTATTCTTTACGTTGGCAAATCGAAATTTTATTTAAAACGTGGAAGTCATTCTTTCAAATTCATCAGTGTAAAAAGATAAAACCAGAAAGATGGGAGTGCCATTTGTATGGACAGTTGATTGCCATTCTACTCTGTTCTTCTATCATGTTTCAAATGCGGCAATTACTTATTATGAAAAAGAAACGAGAACTGAGTGAGTATAAGGCCATATATATGATTAAAGATTATTTTCTTCTTCTTTTCCAAGCTATACAGAAAGACACCCAAGAGCTATCAAAGGTTCTATTTCGCCTATTCAACCTCCTACAGCAAAACGGGCGAAAATCTCATCGATATGAGAAGAAAACAGTCTTTGATATATTAGGTGTTGTTTACAATTGTACCATGTCTGATAATCAAGCGGCTTAATTGAAAAAAGGAAACCCGTTAGGGTTTATTTCGTATGCAAATCTTTAAAGCACCTACATATAGGATTTCGAAAAAAAGAAATAATCTCGCTTATCGTTGACGTTACATGAGCTTAGCTTGATGGTGATGGGGTAGTACCCCTAAAATTTGAATTTACAATATTAATTTGTTTCTAGTCTTAAAAATGAATAACTTTAACATTGATAAGGATTTTGAGATAAGTCATACGAGATACTTGTAAGCCTTAGCTGAAGTGTAAAATTAATTAAATATCTATCAATGGATATAATTTTTTATTATAGTTATTTTTATAAGTTTAATGGTGAAAATTTTATTGGGAATAGAAGGGGTAATGATGGTGAAAATTTTTAAAAATACGATTTTATTTGTTTTGTGTTTAGTAATTCTTAGTGGTTGTTTTACAAGAGAGGGAACTATTGTTGGTGGTAAAGTTCATGGTTCTTCAGATAGTGTATCAGGTAGTATATCTGGAGATTATAGAAAATTTACTGGATCTGCAACTCAAGATAGGAAAGTTAAAAAAGGTGAGAATTGGATTTTTTCTTTTGATGATAAAACTAAACAAGGAACTATAATTGCTTATGTTGTGGATTCAAATGATAATACAATACTAGAGTTTAATAGTGGCGAAGGCGAAAAAAATATTAAAGTGCCTAAGGATGATACATATAAGGTTAAAATTAAAACGGAAGAACATGGTGGGGAATTTCGAATATCATGGAAAAAAGAAAAATAGTTTTTTTAGTCTTTAATTAAATAGTTTTGAATCTGTATTCTGGTGAAATATATAGTAATCATGTTTTTTAAGTAGAAAATCGAGTGAGAATCAGCTCCAATTTAATTCAAAGAATTATTAAGTAATGTTTTTAAATCTGATTGTATATCAAATTTTTCTTTATGTTGATCATATATGATTAGATATAGAAATTATCTAGTATATTATCTTTTTCTTCCTTATTGATGCCAATATATTTAAGTGTAATTTATGAGGTGCTATGATTGAGTATTTCTTACAACATAGCGAAATCTTTTGTTTATTTATAGAACCAATAGCCGAAGGTTTTGCGCATGGTGTGAGTCCCAATAGATTCGATACCAGCAAAATCTTTGGCTTTTTGAAATTTTTGATAAGCCTAGATATTATTAATGGGTTGATCTTCTTTTCGAGAAGGGAATAATATTTCACAGAAGGTGTAAAATGGGATGTTGATTTAGATGGGGATGGTGAAGATGATAGTATTAAGGATATGGTGAAAACGGGTGCGAAAAAAACTTGGTCAACAGTAGCAGGGTGGTTTAATTAACATGAAAAAAAGTATAGATTTTAATAAGAAAGCTTTTGCACATTATATGGCTCTTTATCCTGTAAATGAAATAAGAGTCCATGTAATTGGTCTGGTCCTTTTGGGGGCAGACGTGTTTGTTCTTTTGCCTGCTTTTGCGAATCCTTTTCGATTACTCTATGTATATATAGTAACTCCTCCAGTTATTTTTTTAAATTTGTGGGCGATATGGATTGCTATCAATCCTCGGAAACGACAATTACAATACACTCTATTTCGAGGAGTATATGGCACCATATGTTCAGTGGGATTATTGGTTATAACTCAAAAATATGCTTATGAAGTGTTACAATTACAAACTCCCATCTATTTTATTCTTTCATTTGGTTTGTATGGTTTTGCTTTGTATCATTTTTATAAAAACCATATTGAAAAACTTCAGGAACCAAGAAAAAAATCAAAATCATCGAAAGGAACTGGTGGTGTAAAAGTAGCAGCTATTGCAGCGGGATCGGGGCAGTTAATTGCTAATATAATTCTTAGCATTGCAACACAACAGATGGGGGCAATTGTATTTATGTGTGCATGCACAGTGTTTTCGTTTGCTTTGTTTTATATGATTATAGAACTCCATAAGTATTATTATTTACGGAAGCATATAGAAGATGGGGGGAAAATACGTATAGGCTTTTAAAGAGAATTTGTTGCATTTCAAGTATATAATCGCATTCTTCTTATAGTTGGTTAAAGGATAGAAAATTACGGAAGAAAACAACTACTTATGGTTGAAGAACCTGTTATGTATGACTACATTGGCTGTTTTTATCCAAAAGGATATATTGATCCTGATTATACATTTGTATTTAATCATGATGCTATTGAAGAAATTATATTTGTAGGTTTTGTAGATGAGGAAGAAGAGGCATTTGTAGGATTGCTTAATTGAATATGATCTAGAAACAGGTGACCTTCAAATTCCGATAAAACTAGCAATCTCCACGCCGAACTTGGACAAATTATAAGCGGGGAAAAAGCTGGACGCGAAAACGATGAAGAGATTACTATTTTCAAATCAGTTGGTTTGGTTGTAGTAGATATTACCGTTGCGAAGTATTTGTATGAGAAAGCGGTGGAGTGCGGGATGGGGAATAGGATTGAGTTTTGAGGCTGCCTTTTGGTGGTCTTTTTTGCATAAAATCTTGTAAAGCAAGAAAAAGTAGAATATGTAATGATTAGAATTGAATATTAATATTCTAATATTCAACAGAAAGATAAAACGTTTAAAAGTTCAGAATAATATTTTATAATATATTTAGTAAAATTAACCAAAATATATTTTGCTTATTATGTATTAAAGGGGAAATGAAAATGGCTGGACAAATTCGTATGTCACCAGAGGAGCTTAAATCAAAAGCGACTCGATATGGACAAGGTGCAAATCAAATTGAGGATATTTTACGTCAATTACAAAACTTACAAAATGAATTAAGAGGAGAATGGGAAGGTCGTGCTTTCGAAGGTTTTGACCAACAGTTCAATGAATTAAAGCCAAAAGTACAAAACTTCGCACAGCTATTACAAGAAATTAATATGCAGCTGAATAAAACTGCAGAGGCTGTTGCTTCTCATGATGAAGAATTATCACGTAATTTCGGTTTGAAATAAAAATTGTCATACTCTATATAACAAGCATTTCAAATGAGCCATACAGCTTATATTGTATGGCTCATTTGATTGCATGCCTAGCGAGTGATATTGATAGGGATATATATTTAATGAGATTTCTTTGATGCGTTTGGAAAACTTATAGAAAGGGTTTGAAAGAATGGGACAATTTCAAAGTAATTTACAAACAGCAACGCAAATTGCTACGAAAATGGAATCAGCCTCTGATAGGATTCAAAGTGCAACCAGTCGTTCTATAACAAAGGCGACGCGTACAACGTTGTCTGTTAACTTCAAATCACAAGAAGCGAATCAGCAAGTTTTAGACTTGACGAAACAATTTTCCGCTGCCTTTCAACAAGCGGTGGATAATATTCATTCAGTAGCCCAAGAGTTTGAGAGAATGGATAACGAACTTCACAACACTTTTCGCTAATGTGACAACCTACATAAGGGTAAAATGGTAGGAGGAATATGATGAGTCAAGATATTGAAAAACAAATCAATGAAGTAAATCAAAAGTTAAGAAGTGTATTTGAAGAACAAGACCGAAATCAATCCGCGATTCACATTCAGGAGCAAGCGGAAGCAGATTTTTATGAATGGAGAGGTAGAAGCCATCGTTTGTTTGATCGAATTTTAGGAACTTGGCATGGTGATAGAGAAATGTCTCAGTTTTTTATGAATACATATCAAGAGGCACAACATATTGAACGAAAAGTCACATTTGAATTGGAAAACAAAAAAGAAACGTTGCTTAAAGAAAGACGAGACCTTAGTGATTTAGAAAACGACCTTTCCTATCAACAACAACAATTAGCAAGGGAGGTCAATGCATGAGTTTAAATATGTATTTAGGAGAAGTACAAAGCCAAACTCAAAGCATGAATGCTGTATGTACCGCTACCATTCAAGGCATGGAACAAGCCATTCAGTCAATTGACTCTTTTGCAACTGATACTGTGTTACAAGGGCAAACATATAGCAGTGCAAAATCATTTTTTGTACAAACCTTTCGTCCTTTAGCGCAAGGAATTATTTACTTATGTGAAGAGCTAATCCGACAAAACAATGCCTTTCCAAGTCAATTTCAATCACAGGTAGCTTCAACAGATGTAATTGAACACGAGATATTAGAACAAATTCGAGAAATTGACCGGATGAAAACAAGTATGGAAGCTGTCAATCAAGCTATGCCAATGCCGGGTATGGATGCTATGGTAAATCTTTTTATTGTTATGAGGCAAAAACTGCAAGAAAAGCTGGATCATTTGTATCAATTCAATCAGACCTCTAGTAATAATTATAGTACAGCACTTCAATTAGCAACTAGTATTGCTACGGGTCTTGCGGAAGTTCAAAGTGGGAAAGGGTTTAATGCCGCTAGCGGTACATTTAATACGCAAGTGTTGAACATGGGATGGACAACATCTATTCAAAAAATTACAGAAAAGAAAACTCGTGAAGCTGATAAAATAGCACAGGCACGAACTCAAAAAGATGATAAGGATAAAATTAAATATTTTACAGGTAAAGCAGAATGGAAAGATGGAGAGCGTGTTGGAGCAGTTTTAGAAGGTTCTGTGATTGATGGTAAGGAGCCTCTTGGCAATAACAGCGAGTGGAACATGAAAGCTTTATCTGGAAAAATAGATGTAAATGTGCCTTTGCCTTTTGCTTTTGATGCTGCTAAAGAGGATTTAATGGCTGGAAATATTATTGGAGCAAAAATAGAGGGATCTGCCTTAGAAAACTCCTTTAAAACAACAAAAATAAAGGTTCCAATTACTACTTTTATTGGGCCTATTGGACCTATTAGGTTTACTCCGAAAGAGATAACGATTACTCAAAAGTTTGGCGAAGCGAACTTTACAACAGGTGTGGAGAAATATACATTAAAACTTGCAGCGGAACTTACTGCTAACAAATATGAAGCAGAGTTAAATCTTTTTCACATCCCAGATTTTGTTCCATTTATAGGGGATTGCGACGTGATAGCAAAAGGAGAAGTAGGATTAGGTACATTCGGTTTTAAAGCAAAGCTTGGAGCTGAAACTGGTGGATACTTTGGGGAAGAGTTTGGTCTTGGAGGGTTTATTAAATTTGAAAAACCAAAGAAGGAGGAAAGCTGATATGCAAGCATTTAAAGTTGGAAAATTAGTCACATTCGTTGCAATTATAATACTTCTTGTAGTTGCTATTTTATCTCCTTACAACTTATTTAAAAAGATTTATTTTATTATTGGTGTTCTTATTATTGGCGCAATTTCACTTAGTGCAAATAAATTCTTTGAACTGGTACACAGTAAATTTAATAAGAAATGATATTACTTATGTGATAGGGGAATTCAAAATATGAATAAATCATTAAGGATTATTACCAGTGTTGGGGTACTTATTCCTCTTGTAGTAATATGGAATTTACCTGAAGCTTCTTCAAAAGAAAAACTCCTTTTTACAGTTATTCAATTATCTATTGGATTTGCTTCTATAATCATTTTAGAATTTATATTCAGATACAAAAAGAAAAAGGAGAGTAAATAAATGAAACTATTACCTATTGGATCAGTTGTTAAACTAGAAGGTGTAGAACCAATCATTATGATTATCGGAAGAATGGTTATTTCAGCAGATAAACGTGATTTTGACTATGTAGGTGTTCCTTATCCAGTCGGTTATTTAGGTGATGAAAAAGTATTATGTTTTAATCGCGATAAGATTGTAGAAAAATTACACAGAGGTTACATGACTGAAAATGAATTGATATTACGTGAGAAATTGTTAAAAATATAGTTTTTTATTACAATTGAATTAAATACAAAATGTATCTAGTACACTATCTTTTTCTTCCTTATTGATGCCAATATATTTAAGTGTAATTTGTGAGGTGCTATGATTGAGTATTTCTTACAACATAGCGACATCTTTTGTTTATTTATAGAACCAATAGCCGAAGGTTTTGCGCATGGTGTGAGTCCTAATAGATTCGATACCGGCAAAATCTCCGGCTTTTTGAAATTTTTGATAAGCCTAGATCTTATTAATGGGGTGATCTTCTTTTCGAGAAGGGAATAATATTTCACAGAAGGTGTAAAATGGGATGTTGATTTAGATGGTGATGGTGAAGATGATAGTATTAAGGATATGGTGAAAACGGGTGCGAAAAAAACTTGGTCAACAGTAGCAGGGTGGTTTAATTAACATGAAAAAAAATACAGATTTTAATAAAAAAGCTTTTGAATATTATATGGCTCTTTATGCTGTAAATGATATAAGATCGACTATAATTACTCTTGTGATTGGGATAGCAGATATATTTGTGCTTTTGCCTGCTTTTGCGAATCCTTTTCAACCGATATATATGTACATAATAGTTCCACCAGTTGTTTTTTTAAATTTATGGACAATATGGATTGTTATAAATCCTCGGAAACGGCAATTACAATACACTCTATTTCGTGGGGTATTTGGCATCGTATGTTCAGTAGGATTATTAGTTATAACCCAAAAGTTTGCATATGGAATGTTAGGATTACAAACTCCAATCTATTTTGTTTTTTCAGTTGGTTTGTATATTTTTGCTTTGAATCATTATTATAAAAACCATATTAAAAAACTTCAGGGACCAATCAAAAAATCAAAGTCATCGAAAAAAAATTCTGGCTTCGGAGTATT
Organism: Bacillus sp. RIT 809; assembly: GCF_016892495.1. NCBI lineage: Bacteria > Bacillati > Bacillota > Bacilli > Caryophanales > Bacillaceae > Bacillus > Bacillus sp. RIT 809. The sequence goes on from NZ_JAFEMR010000010.1 coordinate 21,299, forward strand.
GGCTTTTGTAGGATTGGGTCAACTCATTGCTAATATCAGTCTTGGTTTTGCAACACAAAAGATGGTAGCAATTGTATTAATGTGTGTATACTCCATGCTTTCGTTTATGTTGTTTCATTTCATTATGGAACTCCATAGGTATTATTATTTAAGGAAGCATATAGAAGGTGGAGGTAGAACACATGAAACCATTTAAAGAGTCTGTATTGAATTTTAAGTATATAATCGTGGTTCTCCTATAGTCAGTAAAGACTGCGGAAAAGAAAAGGGAGAAGCAACATCATGAATATAGAATTACATTTAGATAAAGGAAGGATGGGGAATTATGCAATTTTCTAAAGAAAAGTTTTTACCAAATGGTTCTATTGTTCTATTAAAAGGTGGGACGAAGAAAATTGTGATTTATGGAAGAAAACAAAAACTTATGGTTAAAGAACCTGTGATGTATGACTATATTGGCTGTTTTTATCCAGAAGGCTACATTAATCCTGAGTATACATTTGTATTTAATCATGAGGATATTGAAGAAATTATATTTGTAGGTTTTATAGATGAGGAAGAAGAGGCATTTGTAGGATTTCTTAATTGAATATGATCTAGAAACAGATGACCTTCAAATTCCGATAAAACTAGCAATCTCCACGCCGAACTTGGACAAATCATAAGCGGGGAAAAAACCGGACGCGAAAATGATGAAGAGATTACTATTTTCAAATCAGTTGGTTTGGCAGTAGTAGATATTATCGCTGCGAAGTATTTGTATGAGAAAGCGGTGGAGTGCGGGATGGGGAATAGGATTGAGTTTTGAGACTGCCTTTTGGTGGTCTTTTTTGCATAAAATCTTGTAAAGCAAGAAAAAGTAGAATATTTAATGATTAAAATTGATAATATTCTAATATTCAATAGAAAGATAAAGTGTTTAAAAGTTCAAAATAATACATTATAATGTGTTTAGTAAAATTAACCAAAATATATTTTGCTTATTATGTATTAAAGGGGAAATGAAAATGGCTGGACAAATTCGTATGTCACCAGAGGAGCTTAAATCGAAAGCGACTCGATATGGACAAGGTGCAAATCAAATTGAGGACATTTTAAGTCAACTACAAAACTTACAAAATGAATTAAGAGGAGAATGGGAAGGTCGTGCTTTTGAAGGTTTTGACCAACAGTTCAATGAATTAAAGCCAAAAGTACAAAACTTCGCACAGCTATTACAAGAAATTAATGTGCAGCTGAATAAAACTGCAGAGGCTGTTGCTTCTCATGATGAAGAATTATCACGTAATTTCGGTTTGAAATAAAAATTGTTTTACACTATATAACAAGCATTTCAAATGAGCCATACAGCTTATATTGTATGGCTTATTTGATTGCATGCCCAGCGAGTGATATTGATAAGGATATATAATGAGATTTCTTTAATACATTTGGAAAACGTATAGAAAGGATTTGAAAGAATGGGACAATTTCAAAGTAATTTACAAAAAGCAACGCAAATTGCTACGAAAATGGGATCAGCCTCTGATAGGATTCAAAGTGCAACCAGTCGTTCTATAACAAAGGCGACGCGTACAACATTATCTGTTAATTTCAAAGCACAAGAAGCGAATCAACAAGTCTTAGATTTGACGAGACAATTTCTTGCTGCCTTTCAACAATCGATTGATAATATTCACTCGGTAGCTAACGAGTTTGAGAGAATGGATAATGAACTTCATAATACCTTTCGCTAATGTGACAACCTACGTAAAGTAAAATAGTAGGAGGAAAAAGATGGATCGAGATATTGAAAACCAAATTAAAGAGTTAAATCTAAAGTTACGAAATGTATTTGAAGAACAGGACCGAAATCAATTCGCGATTCAAGCTCAGGAACAAGCGGAAGCAGATTTTTATGAATGTAGAAGTCGAAATCGTCGTTTGTTTGATCGAATTTTAGGAACTTGGCATGGTGATAGAGAAATGTCTCAGTTTTTTATGAATACGTATCAAGATGCACAACATATTGAACGAAAAGTCACATTTGAATTGGAAAACAAAAAAGAAACATTGTTTAAAGAGAAACGAGATCTTAGTGATTTAGAAAACGACCTTTCCTATCAACAACAACAATTAGCAAGGGAGGTCAATGCATGAGTTTAAATATGTATTTGGGGGAAGTACAAAGCCAAACTCAAAGCATGAATGCTGTATGTACTGCTACCATTCAAGGTATGGAACAAGCGATTCAGTCGATTGACGCTTTTGCAGTTGATACTGTTTTACAGGGACAAACATATAGTAGTGCAAAATCATTTTTTGTACAAACCTTTCGTCCTTTAGCGCAAGGTATTATTTATTTATGTGAAGAACTAATCCATCAAAATAATGCCTTTCCAAACGATTTTCAATCGCGAGTAGCTCAGGCAGATGTAATCGAACAAGAAATATTAGAACAAATTCGAGAAATTGACCGAATGAAAGCAAGTATGGAATCCATTACTCAAACTATGCCAATACCGGGTATGGACGCTCTGGCGGATCTTTTTAATGTCATGAGGCAAAAACTGCAAGAAAAACTAGAACATCTATATGAATTTAATTATACTTCTAGTAGTAATTATGATACGGCCCTCCAACTAGCCGCTAACATTGCGATGGGTTTAGCGGAAGTCCAAAGTGGAAAAGGTTTTAGTCCCGTAAGTGGTACATTTAGTACACAGGGGTTGAATATGAACTGGACGACTTCCATTCAAAAAATGACAGAAGCTAAGGCACGCGAAGCGGACAATTTTGTAAATAATAATTTATCAGATGATAATATCGAAGAAGGTACAATGTATGATACCCCCCCTGAAAAATCTATGCTTCGAAAAGTTTGGGACGGTATATACGTTGGTTCTGGACAAGTTATCGGAGGGATTGTAGAAGGATTCAATTCACTAGATGATACAGTAACAAAAGAAAATATTAAGTATGCTATAGGTCATCCCCTAGAGACAGCATCTACTGCTTATAATACTTTTTCTGATTCATTTGTGAATGATTTTTGGCATGGTGATGCAGAAAGTCGCGCAAAATGGGGAACAAGTACTTTTATGGAAGTTGGGATAGGATGGATTGGAGATAAAGGGATAGGCAGAGTAGGGAAAATAACTACACTCAGTGAAGGCGCGAATCTAGCAAAATTCTCAGAAGGTATCTCTTCCGTTTCGAATCAAATACCATTGAAAGACCAATTTGCTTTTGCTGGCGGAGGCAGTTTGCGGTCTAGATTTGATACGCCAGATTTTAGAGCAGTTGAGGAAAAGCTATCGACCTATCAATTTGCTAGAGATGAAAATATTCTTAATGTAAAACCTGGTGATAGCAGTCTACTTGCTCCAGGAGGCGGACTAAAAGCGCATAAAGCTAGAGGTGGACATTTAATCAAAAGGCACGTAGGAAAAACAGATGAAGAGTTGTTGCAAAGATTACAGAATGATTCTAGAATAACAGGGTCATCAACTTTTACTGATAGGGCTACCGCTGAGAAAGTAGCTAATGCTACCCTCAGTGACCCTAATAACCAACGAATTATTAGAGATTGGTTAAATAATCCCCGAAGCCGTTCTACGATAGCGTTGGATTATTATAATAATGATATTATTGGGCGTGGAGTACGGAGAGGGGCTACAACAGCTCATGATATGAAAAATGCCAAAATTGTCTTAAAAAAAGACGGCAATGGAAATTTCATTTTAACAGGTTATCCAGTTGACTAATAGGAGGAAAGAAATATATGCTATTAAAAAAAAATCCAGAAGATCCGGTTTATCAGTTCTTAGCAGCAACATTTCATCAAGATACATTTTACGAAGAAGCACTCCAAGAGTTACTTGAAGAAGAAAGTACGGAATATTTACAAGACGCTATTATTTTTCTAACTGAATTTATTCAAAGTGATTATAGTGATAAAGAAAAAAATGAGTACATACAGTTTTCTGCAGATGGGATATATTTTGAAGGATTAGAAATAACACCATTAGAATGGCTTGAACAAACAGTTAAAACGCTAAAACAAGCATTAAAAAGCACTTAATAAAAAAATCGACCGCCCGTAATAGGCGGTCTTTATGTTGGTTCTGGGCAAGTTATCGGAGGGATTGTAGAAGGATTCAATTCACTAGATGATACAGTAACAAAAGAAAATATTAAGTATGCTATAGGCAATCCCCTAGAGACAGCATCTACTGCGTGTAATACTTTTTCTGATTCATTTGTGAATGATTTTTGGCATGGTGATGCAGAAAGTCGTGCAAAATGGGGAACAAGTATTTTTATGGAAGTTGGGATAGGATGGATTGGGGATAAAGGGATAGGCAGAGTAGGGAAAATAACTACACTCGGTGAAGGCGCGAATCTAGCAAAATTCTCAGAAGGTATCTCTTCCGTTTCGAATCAAATACCATTGAAAGACCAATTTGCTTTTGCTGGTGGAACTACTTTAAAATCCAATATTACAGGCAATACTTTTACACAAGCTAAAGATACTTTTTTATTCAATGGAACTACGTGTTTTTTCGTCATACAAAAACCTCTACATATAAGTAGAGGTTTTTAAATTATATATTAATGAATTATGCTTTTTTAGATAAAGAAAATCGAGTTCAGGTAAAACGAAGAACATGGAATACGTAATTTTAACTAGATTTATTATTAGCTAGTTTATCTCCACCATTAAGCTCCGCCTCAATCTGCGAAGTCTTCGATGACTCATCCATACGCCAATACGTAATAAAGCTTATCGCGATACATCCAGCTACGTAGAAATAGAATAGTGATTCCATTCCGATACTCTTTAGCCATAATGCGATAAATTCCGCTGTTCCGCCGAATATCGCAACGGTTAGTGCATAAGGTAAACCTACGCCTAGTGCGCGAATTTCAGTTGGGAAGAGTTCTGCTTTTACAATCGCGTTAATGGAAGTGTAACCAGTAACGATAATAAGGCCGACCATCATGAGTAAAAATGCTACGATTGGTTCTGTCGTTTTTTCCATAAAGAAGAAGATCGGTGCTGTTAGTAACGTTCCGAGAATACCGAAAGCCATTAAGAGTGGGCGGCGTCCAATTTTATCGGATAATAGCCCCGCAATCGGCTGAAGCACAACGAAAATAAGTAGTGCGACAAAGTTAATCCAGCTCACAACTTCTTTCGGAAGACCGACTGTGTTTACCATGAATTTTTGTAAATATGTTGTGTACGTATAAAATGCAACAGTGCCTCCTAGTGTTAGGCCGACTACTGTTAATACTGCTTTCGGGTGTTTCATAAGAGCGCGAACGGTTCCTGCGCTTTCGCGGTTTTTCGATTCCATATTTGAGAACTGCTCTGATTCATCCATTGTACGTCGAAGCCATAATACAGCTACTGCTCCCATCGCACCAATAATGAATGGAATACGCCATCCCCAAGCTTTCATATCTGGTTCGCTTAGTAATTGCTGAAGAACAATTTGAACGCCTAACGCAACCATCTGTCCAGCAACGAGCGTTACATATTGAAAACTTGAATAAAAACCACGGCGACCACTACTAGCCATTTCAGATAAATACGTTGCGGAAGTTCCGTACTCTCCGCCAAGTGATAATCCTTGCAGTAAACGGGCAAGAACTAAAATAATTGGTGCCATAATACCGATGCTTTCGTAACTCGGTGTACAGGCAATAATTAAAGAACCACCGGCCATAACCGTAATCGAAAGCGTTAATGCTGCCCGGCGTCCGTGCCGATCTGCATATCGTCCCATTAGCAAACTGCCGATAGGGCGCATTAAAAATCCGACTGCGAAAATAGCGGCTGTGTTCAGTAATTGACTCGTTGGATCTCCTTTAGGAAAGAACTCTGCTGAGAAGTAAACAGCGAAAGCAGAGTAAACGTACCAGTCATACCATTCAATTAAATTGCCGACAGAACCTTTGAAGATATTGCCGGCGACTCGGTTAGATTTTGCTTGAGCCATAATAATTCCTCCTCTTGCTTATAAATAAAATGATAATTATGAAAGCGCGTTCAATATAGTTGAATTGTACTGTTCTTGAATTTAAATCTCAATATTATGACAATTTTATTCTTTTTGTACTTTATGTACATGGAGAGTTTTAATAGTTGCTTCATTATTAGTTTTGTCATAATAATAGAAAAAGGAGATTGATAGTTTTGAATATTTTATCAAAGGATATGGAGTATGAAGAAATCACGCAAAGTGTCATTACAAACGAAAATAGTAAGCTTAATTATTACGTTAATTTTATTTGTCGTTCTTCTGTTAGCAGGAATATTTGTTTACATTCAGTCCGTTGATACGAAACGTCAAGTTGAACAGTTAGCTCTGCAAACGGCGAAGTCACTTTCTTTTATGCCAGCTATAAAAGAGGCTTTTCAATATAACGAGCATAAAAGTATCATTCAATCCATTGCGGAACAAGTTCGTGAGCAAGCTGGTGCAGATTATGTCATTATAGAAGATCGCTATGGGGTTATGTATTCACATTCTAATTCGGAGTTGATTGGTACAAAGAGTAATAATCCATATAACTATGAAGCACTCACTTTTGGTGGCTATTATACGCTCGAAGGAAATGGTGCAAGTGGTCCGGCTTTAATGGCGAAAGCACCTATTATTATTCATAACGGAGACTATGATCAAGTCGTAGGCGTTGTGACAGTAGAGTTTTTAATAAAAGGTATTGAATCTAACATATTGAGCAGAACGAAAGAAATCATACTCTTTTCTTTAGCGGTATTACTAGTTGGAATCATTGGCGGTATTCTTTTAGCACGTAGTATTCGTAAAGATACACTCGGTTTAGAGCCGAATGAAATCGCAGCGCTATACCGGGAACGAAGCGCGATACTACTATCTATAAAAGAAGGTATTATAGCCATTGATCAAAATGGTTTTATTACGATGATGAACACTTCGGCAGAAGAGATGTTGCATGTAAATGATGATTATGTACAGCAACACATTTCAAAAGTTTTACCGGCTTTTCATATGGAAAGAGTGCTAGAAAACGATCAAGAAATAGCGTTTCAAGATAAAGTGTTTATTTTAAACATGACACCGATACTCGAAAATAACAGTACGGTAGGTGTTGTATGTAGTTTTAGAGATAAAACCGAATTGCAAAATCTTGTGAACACAATATCTGAGGTAAGAAAATATTCAGAGGACTTACGTGCTCAAACGCATGAATTTACAAATAAGCTTTTCGTCTTATCAGGATTACTTCAGTTAGGACATTACAAAGAAGCGATTGAATTTATCCAGCAAGAATCTAATATTCATCAAAGCCAAAACCATATTTTATTCCATCAAATTCACGATGCGAAAGTACAAGCTATTTTATTAGGAAAACTCGGAACAGCATCTGAGAAGAAAATTGATTTTCATATTGAAGGAGATAGTGCGCTTCAACTGTTACCAGACCATATAAAAGTTTCGCACCTTATTACGATCCTTGGAAACATAATCGACAATGCGTTTGATGCGGTGAGTGAACGAGAGGGAAAGAGTGTTTCCTTCTTTGTTACGGATATTGGACACGATATTGTGTTTGAAGTGATAGATAGTGGAGCAGGGATATCGGCGGAAAAAATCGCAACTATTTTTCAAAAAGGATTTTCAACGAAAGGAAACGATCGTGGTTACGGACTAGCAAACGTGAAAGAAATGGTAGAACTACTACAAGGAACAATTGAAATTCAAAACGAGAAAAATGGGGGAGCTATTTTTACAATTTACCTTCCGAAAACATTGAGAGAAAGTAAATGACAAACAGGGGGATGGGCATATGTTGAAGGTTGCAATTGCAGAAGATGATTTCCGCGTAGCACAAATTCAAGAAGAGTTTTTATCAAAAATAAAGGATGTAAAAGTTATTGGGAAAGCATTGAATGCGAAAGAAACGATGGAACTACTACAAAGAGAAGAAATCGATTTACTTCTATTAGATAATTATTTACCAGATGGAATTGGAACAGACTTGTTGCCGAAAATCCACGCTGATTTTCCGAAAGTTGACGTAATTATGGTTACAGCGGCGAATGAAAACCATATGTTAGAAAAGGCAATTCGAAACGGCGTAAGCAACTACCTTATAAAACCGGTCACGTTAGATAAATTTGTTCGAACAATTGAAGACTATAAAAGAAAGAAGCAACTGTTACATAGTAACAATGAAGTAAATCAAGCACTAATCGATAATTTTTTCGGCACTTCGCAAATACAAGACATGAAAAACTTACCGACAGGTGTAGATCCGTTAACACTACAAAAAGTGAAAGACATTATAAAAGGATTCGAAGAGGGCATTACAATAGAAGAAATGGGAGAACAAATGGGAGCCTCTAGAACAACCGCAAGAAGATATTTAGAATACTTAGTAGCGACAAATGAATGCACAGTAGAGTATACATACGGTATTATCGGGCGACCAGAACGAAAGTATCGAATAGGACGAGGACTATGAAAAAACGATTATTACTATGTATATGGGTCATGACAGGAGTAATAACTGGTTGTTCCGTAGAAAAAACGAACAAGAACAAAGTGAACATAGAAGAAGTAGAAATCGTTGCACCGAACGTTCAAGGAGCTGGATGGGACTTAACAGCACGGGCGATGCAGAAAACACTGACAGAAGAGAAAATCTTCACAAAACCAATCACTGTCACAAACAAAGTAGGCGGCAGTGGTGATGTCGGATGGAAATATACGAAACAAAAAGGTGGTCACGTACTTGCGATCAACTCAAGCTTACTCATAACGAACAACCTACTAGGCCACAGTAAACTAACATATAAAGACTTCACACCGCTTGCAACACTCGCGTCAGACTGGGAAGTCGTTGTCGTCTCAAAAGACTCAAACATAGAAAACGCAAACGAACTAATGGAACAACTAAAACAAGACGAGAAAAACTTCAAAATCGGCGTTGCCCCTGGCCTAGGAAACGATGATCACCTATCCTTCGTACAAGTAAGCAAAGCATTCGGCATAAACCCTGCCGAACTACAATTCTTCGTCTACGAAAACAAAGAAAAAATCATAAATGCCCTAACGAACAAACAAATCAACGCCGCAACAATGACCCTATCCGAAGCCGAAAAACAGTACAAAGCTGGCAAAATAAAAATACTAGCCGTATCCTCAGAAAAACGGCTAGACAGATTACCAGAAATCCCGACGTGGAAAGAACAAGGAATCGACGTTGTATTTCAGCATTGGAAAGGGATTATGGGACCGAAAGATATGACTGAGGAAGAGGTTGCTTATTGGGATGATGTGATTAGGAGGATGGCCCAGAGTGATACTTGGAAGGGGATTTTGAGGGAGCGGGGGTGGGAGGGGTTTTATAAGGATAGTGGGGAGAGTATGATATTTTTGGAGGATAGTTATGGGTGGTATGCGGGAATGGTGAAAAATTAAAAGAAGATGGAGTACTAGGTGCAATGAATGAGTTATTTAGTGATGAAGAGTATCAATATTTTAACGGATATTGCTGAAAAGGGTTTATAGTTTAAATAGATTGCCAGGTATGGAAGGTGGTAATTGGCAATCTATTTATGGCAAAATGTTATAATTAAGATGTGGAGATGTGAGAATTAATATCTCTATTAAATGATTTATAGTTGGTCAAATAAATACTAAATTAATTAAATATATAGGTTGAATTTAAAAATTGCTTAGATAAAATCGGTATTTTTAAGCATAGAAACAATAACATCTCCACGAAGCCATAGTTGTTGATAATACATGCTGATACCGTTAATGACAAGTGGTTTCTTTGATGCGTTACTGCCTGTTCCACGAATGAAAAATGAATTGTTTGTTGATTTAGGGAAATTAATTGATGTTCTAACAGTATTGGAACGTTTATTGATAATAGGTTCATTGTTTTTATCTAAATAAATTGTTTCTTCTAGTTTGTCATTATTAATTAAATAACGAACTTGTTCCCAGACAGGTTTTATATCATTTTCTATAATTTTATCATTCATAGAAAGACGCTTAAATCCAAGGAATTTATTATCTAGTAATGGAGCTTTCATAGAAGGCTCTTCGAAAATAATAAATAAAAATTGTTTCTCATGGAAGTAATTATAGATAAACGATTCATCAAATTGTATTTTTTGATCAGTCCATTCTTCAAAATCAATTTGGCAAAATTTCATATCTTCTGTGCGGCGGCTTTTAGTAGTTTGTGCTATGGACTTTGGAACAATTCCAATCTTACTAAATAGCTCAATTTTACTTAGTTTTTTTACTGATCCACCGAACATTTTTACAATGATTTGTTCCGAGATAGCTTTTGGCGCGGAGCCGTTTTTAGTTGGTAGAATGTCGAATTCTTTCATGAGCTCTCTAACCGTTTTATTTTTATATTTTTGAGTAAGATTATGTAATTTATTATCAAGTTCTTTAAAGGTTAAGTATGTATCATCCAGCTTTTCAAATTTATCTCCAAAATGTTTTTGTACTAGAGTTGATACGGTAGTCCGTTTTAGACGGAAACGAGGACTGTTAGGCCACTTAGGCGCTGTATCTATCAGCATCAAACTTTTTCGTAGTTCAGAAGAAATTCGAGGATATTCAGCTTTAGGGTCCCCATATGTATCTTTTAAGTGCTGAATAAAATTACGTACAATGAGCCAATCATTTTTTAGAATTTTTTTATCTTCATCTGAAAACGTGTGGAAATGGTAACCTTCAATGAAAAATTTAGCATATTCAGCAGCTGTTACAGTTTCTAGAGAATCGTAGTGATAATATACTAATAATAGGTGCTCTAATTTATGCCAGAAGCTAGAGGTTTCAAATTCTTCATCTGTAATTGATTCAGGTGAAACAGCTGTAATTGACATAGGCTCTTTTGCTTCATAAATAATATTAGACTTGTTTTTAGTTCTACTATTCTTCTTAGGTCTACGAATGCCAGTTGTTTTTACTTCTGTTTCAATACCGTCCACAATTAAATCAGGTTTTTTATCTGTATCAGGTGGATAACCCAATATAGATTGTTCTACAACATCTCCGGCTATACCGGTGATTTTAGGTGAATTAATAGTCTTTGCAAAGACATTGTTAACATCACATTTTCCAAGCGTTTTACCTACAGCATTTCTTAAAATATCATCTAATTTTTTTCGTGTGAATTTATGTAATGCCATGAGAAAGGACTCCTTTTTATATGCTATGTATATATGATACAGTATTTTATCTTGTTACTCATTAAGTGTTCTGAAGAGATTTATACGATGAAGAAGCAGATATCTTTAGAAGTAAAAATGATAACTGCTTTTTGATATGAACGGTGAATTCTTCATAAATTAAATTGAATCTGTATTATTTTTTATCAGTAATAATATCAGCTATGTACGAATTATTTAACCAATAACACTGCTTTGTAATATGCTGACCATCAGGTAAAGTTACTTTATCAGCACCGTTGCGAGCTTTTGGTCTAATATGCGCGACACCGTTGAAGTTTATTTTTGGTAGGTTATTTGCTTCGACGACTTTGTCACCACGTTTTTTATATTCAATTTGAATACCCTCATGTATTACTTTATTAACTTCTTCCCATAGTTCACGTATTTCTTTTTCTATTGTAGGGGCGGGCATGTTCCAAAGCTTGATACCTTTAAAGTAGAGTTTACGGTTTGGATTTTCTATTTTTGTTTGTTTAAATTCAAAAATTACAAATAAGAATTTGGTTTGATAGAAGCGTTCTCGAATTTCGCTTTCTTCCCATGATTCGTTTGTCCATTGATGAAAATCAATTGTTTCAAATGACATGCTTTGTTCTGGTTTTCTGTTTAGCTCTAAACGAATTGTCTTAAATTCTATATTGGCTTTCGCAAATTCTTCAATTTTATCGAGTCGAGTTCCTTTAATACCAAGTAATGAGCTTACTAATAATGGAACAAAGCTTTTGGTTGTAGGTTTGTAATCGATAGATAATTTTTGAGCAATTTCTTGATCAGTTAGGCCTATGTAATTCTCAAATTTTGAGTAAAGGATTTCTTCTAAAGATTTTCCTTTTAGTTCATTTGTTGTTGTGAAACTTACCAGTTCTTCGTTTAGGATATATCTACGAACTAGTGCGGTCATATAAGAAGACTTTAATGAAAAAGCTCTTTGCATTGCTTGAATTTCAGAACACGGTTGTGAGCGAAGTGAATTTTTATTGGATCCTTTTGTGCAAGCTCCTAAATAGTTTGTATCACCTTCAGATAATTCATGTGCTTTGCCGGCACGAATTTTATTTACGATGATTTCCCAGTCTTGTTTAATTATTTCTAAATCAGCTTCAGGATAGGTGAATAGAAAGCTTTTTGTAATATGAAAATCTTTACGATCTACTTCAGGTACCCATTCATAGAACATTAATAGTAGCTTTTCGTTTTTCTTCCAAAAGCTTGATGTCTCAAAGTGTGTATGAACTTCTTCCATATAGTTGATAATATTTAAAACCAAGCGCTCTTTGGCTGATAATGAACCGTTTTTATTTTGTTTAAATGCAGTTACTTTGAGTTCAATACCAAGGTGTTTAAAATCAGCTTCTGCATTTGAATTTACTTCATATCCGAAAAAGCTCTCCTCAATTACTTGACCTAATCCGCCTTTTGATTTTGCGTTTGCGAGTCGGTCAGTTGTATCGATTTCACCAAATGTTTTTCCTTCAGCTTCATGTGCTTTTTTCATTAGTTCTTCTATTGTAGTGTATTCCATAATAAGCTCCTTTCCATATCTATTGCTGCGTTATATGTTTATAAAACATTGCATATAAAGTTATGCTATAATTAAAAGCTGTTTCAATTTTATATAAGTAAAATTTATAGGGAGGAAAAGGCAGTTTGTTCTATTAAATAACTGTTATATTGGATCTGTTCAAGTGAAGTTGGTTCCTTTATAATATTGATATTGCGGCGAACTGTTTTCTTAATTGCCACGAGCCAAAAAAAGGAATTGTAAAAAAGTATGGTTCCTGAAATGTTATAGTTGATCTTTTCCTCACTTTTTATTATAATGAAGCATAGATAAATAAAATACCGAAAGGATGTTCGTGTATTTATGGTGAAAGTAGTAGAACTTTTTGCGGGAGTAGGAGGTTTTAGATTAGGACTGGAAGCAAACGAAAACTTTGACGTTCTTTGGGGAAACCAATGGGAACCCTCAACTAAAGCACAACATGCATTTAATTGTTATGCAACTCGCTTTGAAAATAAAGGAATACATGTAAATAAAGATATAGCTGAAGCTTGGCAGGAAATACCTGAGCATGATTTATTAGTAGGAGGCTTTCCTTGCCAAGATTATTCTGTAGCACGTACTTTATCAAATGAAAAAGGAATACAAGGGAAAAAAGGTGTTCTTTTTTGGGAGATAATGAACATAGTTAATTCTCGCAAGCCAAGGTTTGTTTTGTTAGAGAATGTAGATAGATTATTGAAGTCACCAGCAAAACAAAGAGGTCGTGATTTTTCTATTATGCTAGCGAGTTTTAGAGACGCAGGATACGCAGTAGAATGGCGAGTTATTAACGCTGCGGATTATGGGAATTCTCAAAGAAGACGAAGAGTATTTATTTTTGCGTACTTAAAAGAATCTCATTTCGCATCTGTTCAAAATGAAATGAAGTCTCTAGAGATATTGTGTGAAAATGGATTTTTCGCTCCGATTTTTAATGTACATGAAGCGCCGGAAGAAAACAAAAAAAGAGGGCAATTTGAGTTGCCGGTCGATATTATTGAGGTTTCTGATACATTTAAAGCGGAATACTATAATTCTGGTGTGATGATAGAGGGACAAGTATATACTGAAGAAGTAGTCCCACTAACTGAAAATCCAGAGACTTTAGGTGAGGTTGTTCAGAAAGTATATGATAAATTTGGTCCCGCAGATGAATCGTATTATTTGAAAATGGATAAGGTGAACAAAAAGGGAAGAACAGAATTCGAGGAACTTAAGTACCTTAAAGGTCCTAAAAAGGAAGAAAGAGTATCAAAGGCGACGGGTCATAAATACTTCTATGCTGAGGGAGGAATGGCTTTCCCAGATGGTTTAGATAAGCCTGGACGTACAATGTTAACAAGTGAAGGAACATGTAATAGAAGTTCCCATGTAATTGAAGATCCTTATACAAAAAGGCTAAGATATTTAACGCCAGCTGAATGTGAGTTGTTAAATGGGTTCCCAATGGACTGGACAAACACAGGTATGCCACAAAGAAACAGATACTTTTGTATGGGAAATGCTTTAGTGGTTGATTTGGTGGAGCGAATGGGTCAAAGGATTTTAGAGATTAACAAAGAAGAAGAGAAGATGGATAGTATTGTGCAGTTGAGTTTATTCTAAGAAATAAATAGGGCACATGCTTATTAGATATTTAAAATAATAAAGTATGGGAATAACCTGATTCTATAGCTAGCTATAGAATCAGGTTATTTTTTATGCAAGTTTTTAATTGAGAAGGGAGTAGTTAATAGGGAAATAATCAAATTTATCGCGGAGTAGCAATCCACTAATTTCCTTTGTACTTAATACCAACAATTCCTCTATAGATATTGTATAATATGGAATATATTCGAAACGTATTTTTATATTAAGAGGTGTTACATCATTGGAGAAATATACATTTGATTTTCTACAAGAGATATTCCCTGAGTTAGCGGAAATTGGTAGGGATATTGAAAATATTTTTTATCAAGATCCCCAATCGGTTTTAATTAAGGGAAGAATATTTTCAGAGTTATTATCAAAACGCATTGCGGAAGAGCATGAATTGTACGACGTACAATATTTAAAACAAGTAGATCGTATTCAAAAACTAGAAAGAGAAGATATTTTATCAAAAGAAATTTCGCGTTCATTTGATACGGTTCGCTATTTAGGAAATAAAGCGGCACATGAACATATTGAAAGTGGAGTAGAGAGTGCTTTTAAAATGCATAAAAATCTATTCCAAATTGCAGTGTGGTTTATGGAGGTATACGGGAGTTATGAGTTTGTCGCTCCGAAATATAAACACCCACAGCCGAAGAGTAGTGTACATATTGTGGAGAAATTAGAAGAAAAGATATCTGCTAGTTTAGAAGAAAAGTTAAAAGTGCTAATTGAGATTGCAAGCAAACAAAATACGCCAAACCAAACCGAGGAATTAATAGAGATAAATAACCCTGAGATTGCAGTAGGATTAGAAGTTGAAGATAAACAATCTGTGGATAATGAGGAAGAAACAGACAACCATTTTGGGTATGATGATTTTATTTTTGGAGAAGGAGAGAGCTATTTACTGGCAGAACTCTCGAAGCTGAAAGAATCATCTCAAGAGGCAATCGAAAATCCTAATGAATTTAGTTCTTTTAAGGATTATTTACATGTTGAAAGAACGATACAGAACGATATGATGTTGGCTCTAACAACAGCAGCAGGAGAAAATACAAGTCAATTGATTTTCTTGTGTGGTAGCGTTGGAGA
Source organism: Bacillus sp. RIT 809 (assembly GCF_016892495.1). Classification (NCBI taxonomy): domain Bacteria; kingdom Bacillati; phylum Bacillota; class Bacilli; order Caryophanales; family Bacillaceae; genus Bacillus; species Bacillus sp. RIT 809. The sequence goes on from NZ_JAFEMR010000010.1 coordinate 36,811, forward strand.
TGGGAAATCACATTTATTATCGTATGTGAAAAATAAATATCCTGAATTGATGGAAGAATTTTCGGTTCATAATGATGCTACGGAAAGTTTTGATCCGCAAAAGAGTTCTCTTGATACATTAGCGGAAGTGTTAAAGCCGTACAGTGATAGTGAGATTGATAGTTCTGGATGTAAGCTAATTTTAGCTATTAATTTAGGGGTGCTGCATAACTTTATTGAATCAGATTATGCAAAAGAGCACTATCAAACTTTAACGAAATTTATTGAGGACTCAGGAATATTCGAGGCGAATGAGGTTGCTACGAATCAACAAAGCAGTAACTTTCACTTAATTAGCTTTAGTGATTATCAACCTTTTGAATTAACTAGTGAGGGGCCAAAATCAGATTACTTTTCATCTATTTTAAAGCGAATTGTAGTCGATTCAGAAAGAAATCCATTCTATCAAGCTTATTTGAAGGATAAGAAACGTGGTATAAATGGATTCTTCATGGTGAATTATGAGTTATTGCAACAGCAACAGATAAGAGATGGTGTTTTAAGCATATTAATTGAAGCAATAGTTAAGCATAAGATGATTATTTCGACACGCTCCATGCTTAATTTTATTTATGATATTTTAGTACCTTCTCATGGGGATGAAGATTTTCTTGGGGCAGGTATGATGGAAAAAACAGAAGCTTTATTGCCGAATTTATTATTTGATGGTCAAGAAAAATCAAATCTACTAGCAGTGATTTCTAAAATGGATCCTATTCATCTTCGATCAAATAGTTTAGACCAGATGCTAATTGAGCTAAACAACTCAGTAAATATGAAGAATACTTTCCAAAAACATTTAGTTCTAGAAGGGCTTGATAAATGGGCAAATGGGCTAGAAGAGATGGGACCTTTCTTTGAGTTAAGTGATTCATCTAGGCAGGTATTCAATAAAACGTTAATACGCATGTCATTCTTTTTATCCCCAGCTTTAAATGAGATATTCGCGGATGAAAATTATAAGGAATATATGGAATATTTATATGCCTTTAATAAAGGAAATCGATCCGATTTAAGAGATATGTATAATTTAGCGAGAAAATCGATTTTCTTATGGAATGGAAGTCCGAAGTCAGATTATGTGTTTATGGATTATTCAAATGACACTACTCAGGTTGCACAATCACTTAAGGTTAAACCGGTTGTAGGACATTTGAAGGGAACAGCACTAGAGGTATTAAATCGATTTAAATTAAATATATTACTTGCCTTTTCTAACGAAGATAAAGTAAATCCCGTATATTTAGAAATAGATTATCCGCTATATGAAATGATGGTTAAACTTTCAAAAGGTTATCGTCCGAATAAAAAGGATAAAGAAGATTGTATTCAGTTTGTTGAATTTGTGGATAAGATAATGAAATTAGGAAATAGAGAAAAAGAATTATTGTTTGTTCAATCTAATGAAAATGGAATGTTTAAACTAACATACGATGAAGATTTTGAAGAATTTACGTTTAGAAGGGATTAGAAAATGATTGTAAGAGAGAATTTAGAGCATTTGAGAAGTTCTTTAAGTATTAAACCAGAAAAATTAGGATTAAAACATACAATAAATAAAAAAACGCCTCTGTTACCTTTCTCTACACGAGGAACAGAGCGGGCAAAATTTGTTAAAGGATTTCAGGGAGTATTAGGAGAATTCACACGTCTTGTTAGCGGGAATAAACTGAAAATGGAAGTTAATCTAGAAGAACTTATTGGAGAGATTAGTGAATCTGTTGATGTCTCGCAGCAAGATAGGTCGCACTTTGAACAAATATTACGTACTTTTTTACAAGATAGTGACAATACAATTAAAATTTTTCATTTGCATTTATTTCAATATTTACCGTTAAGTGAAAGTGCAGATAAAAAAGGAGAACAAGATATTGCTAGGTTTCTTTTAGATGTCTTATTAGGTGAAAAAGAAACAGTAAAAGAGATTTTTGGAAAAAGTGATTCAACAGATTTAATGTCACGTCTTGTGTTAAAGCGATTGGATCATTTAGAGAAAGATGAAAAAGAAATCCGTTATGTTAATCAAATTCCATTTATTTCGAAGATATTCAAAGAAGATTTTCAATTTTTAGCGGAGCATAAAGATTATTTTAGAAACCATTATCACTTGTTTCTTAGTTATTATTACTTCTTATATATTACTCAATTGACTTTAAAACTTTCACAAGGTGGGAAAGCGAACTTTAGTGAGAACAACGAAGTTTATTTTACACTCGACTGGGAGTCTACGAGTAAGAATAGAAAAGGTTATACTCATGGTTATCAAATGATTAAAGATACAGGTAGACATTTACTACTTCATATTAATTGCTTAGAGCATTTAAATTTCTTAATGGGAGTAGAAAAAGCAGGCTGCTATCCTGAATTGAAGGCAACATATCAGCAATTATCCGATGAGGATAAAGAAGTATTTTTAGAGATGCTTTGTGATTGGGTTATGGAATATAGAAGACATTTAGGTCTTGGGATGTATGAAGAAAATTTAGAATTAGAATATGATACGCTTGTACAATCTTTATTCCATAGTATAGAAGAAGCTTATGAAAAAGATACGATGCAAGGACCTCGACATAGATATTCTTTATCAATAGAAGAGATTGGAAAAAAATATTTCTTAAAAACTCGAGGTTCACTTGGTTATATGCTTAATATTAGTCAAGATATGTTATTGCTACTAACAGCATTAAGTTTGAAAAAGGAAAGAAAACCTTTGAAGCAAGTATTTATAGATTTAGAGGCTAGAGGTTTATTCTTTGATCGATACTCAAAAGAAGAAATTGTACAGTTATTTGATAAGCTGAATTTAATAGACAAAAAAAGTGATAGCGGTGATGCACAGTATGTTAAACCAATTTTATAATTATCTTTCAGATAAACTAATAAATTATTTAAAAGCGGAAAATCTTAGAGGTGGAGAGCGATTTTATCTTCAATTTGATAATCATGAACAAGTGAAAGCGTTTTATGACACATTAAAAGAACAAGATTTATCGCAGGCGTTTTATTATCAGCATAAGCAAGGTGCTCCATACGAAACGATTGCTATTAGGATTTCAGAGGAAATGAAGGTAGTTGTTGCGACTACATCAGAAAATGTTACTCCTGACTTTTTAGTAACACTTCGTAATGAAGTCGGTGAACAAAAGGATGTTTGGGAAAAAACAGCTTTACTTAGTATATGTCATGAGACACTAGACAGTATTAAGGGTGGTAGCAGTGATTTACAAAAAGAAGGCATGCCATTTAATGTAAAATCAATTTTGAAAACATTAAAAGAAGAAATTGAAACTTCTGATCTAAACAAAGAAGAAAAGGAAGTACTATCATTTTATTTACGTAAAAAATTAGATGATACAATTGTGCGACCATCTCTTTGGGATTATGAAGAAATTCTTGGATTTTTATCAAAGCAAGAAATTGTGAGAGAAGATTATTCTAATTTAGGCATTTTCTATGATGAAAATTTAAATCAATTTACTTCAGCTCAAATGAAAAAAAGGCTAGAAGAAAATGCTTCATTTTTTGAGAAAGTACAACATATGCAAGAGTATGAGCATTTAGAGAGTCAATTAGAAAAATTATTCGATGAGAAAGGTGTTTCCCGTCTGAAGAAAGAAGATTGGAAGCAAACGGATTATAATTTTGTTAAAGAGTCTAACGACAATTTGATTGCAACAGATCGTCCGTTAGATTACATTGAATCAACCAAGAAATATTCAAAAGAGGGTCTGTTGTACTGGGAGAAAGCACAGGCTGATACAAAGGCTGGACGACGTAAACGACATATCGTTGTTTTTAATCCTACACAAATAGAAAACATTAACATAAACTTTGAGTTTGAAGAAAAATTGAAGAAGGAATACATTCATAAAAATTCACAGGATTTTTGTGGGGTATCTGGAAAAAAACTATATGTAAATTTAGTGCATAAGCAAAATGGAACCTCATTCCATAAAGTTGTATATACACATAAAATGCAATCTAAGTCAAAGTATGAGTTTCATATTGCTGTTGTAGAATGTGAAGCCGCATTTTTACAAGCTCTCCAAACAATTTATGAAGTGAATGTGAATACGAAAAATGTAGTTATGAATAAAGCAGAAGAAAGTATTGTTTTTGGAGATATTTCTAGTGAGCCAGAAGAAATATTTATTGAAGAAGATGCACAGATTATAAATTGGCAAGGCGGAAGCTTTGAAGTCTCAGATTCTTCTCCGGCATGGAACGATGATAGCTTATCGTTTTCTATTCAGGTTGGAACATCTCTAATTCCTATTCTTATTAGAGAGCAAATTGCAAAGACTGTTCCAGTTTCAGGAGAAAGAGTGTGGAAATTAAAGAGAGAGAATCAAGAAAGCTTTGAGTATAACCGTGATACAAATAAATTAAAACAGGGTGCAAGAGAATTTTCAGCGCGAGAAGGATTTCGAAATTATTTACAAGATGAAAGAGCATGGATTGAAAATGAAATCTCTTTTGCGATTAGAGGAGTATCAGGTCTAAATAAGGTTGAATTATCAATTAATCCATCATTGAGAGATGCGTACCAAGAACTATTAAATTACTATAAATTTAATAATACGGTTCCTAGTCTTTGTTTTGTGGACGATCAATTAAGAGAGTTGTCTATAAGATACTTGAAAGCTTTTAATGAAAGTGTTGCCAATATACAAGAAAATGTAATGTTAAAAGAAGAAGAGAAAAATTTATTTAAATTGGGAGTTATTGAGGAGGAACAAAGGGTTGTATTAACGCCGTTACATCCTCTTAATGTTGCCTACCAATTAAATATTAACGATGAAATTAAAAATGAAGTAATTGAGATGCACATTTTAAATCGTCTGCATCCTAACAATCTATTGCCATATATATATGGACAGAATGAGGAATTGTATCGTCCAATTGCTCAAAATGAAGCTCCCGAGTGGATTGTCTATGAACCGCTTCATAAGGTAGCGATAGGTGAATCTAATGCATTTCTCGCTAACGTAGTTGAGGAAAAGCTTCAACAATTTGTGGAGCATTTCCAATACTTATTTTTACAAGAATCTAAATCTCCGATAAGAATCAATGTTATTAATATCAATAATGATAAAGAAGTTGTAAGAGGTTTAGTACATTTTATTAAGAAGCAAATAGATAAAAAGGGACCATCCAAAATTATACCGGTAGAGGTTGCTTTATATCATGAAAATAATATATTAAGTGCCTTTGAAAAGTTTTCTATATATGATGATGTTCAAAAGTTCGAGGAGTTCTTTGAATTATCGTTAGCATCAAAGAATCTTGATGCTGTAGATGTATTAAGATTGATTCGAGAAAATGTTTTTTATTATAAACTTATAGGTACGAAAGAATATGGTTATGCTCATATTTCGTTCTATAAAATGATTTCAAATGAGAAGCATGCAAAAAGTACAATGGAGGATATTGAGACGGGCTTATCATTAAATGGAATGTTATCCTCTCTATCATCTATTAGTACAGAAGTAGATTATCGTACAGGTTTTGGATTGAAAAATGTATTGAATGATGAACACTTGTTGATTCAAACTGCTAGCTGTATGAATGAACTGGGAAGTAATTTAAATAACGATGGTACAAACCCTTACCGTAAGAATGAAACAATTGTTACGAGAACTTCTACTTATGATGAACAAGTTCTTGAACATTTATATGAGTCTTCTTATTGGGTAACATTTATTGAGCCTAATGTTGGTTTGGATTTCTTCCAAGATTCATCACGCAATTTATTGGTCATTCATTATAGTGATCAATATTCTTCATCAAGTCAGTACGATGCAATTACAGTAACGGATAAAGCAAGACAATACCGATCAGTTATTGAACAGTATTTGGCAGAAAAAGAAATTGTTTCGACACCTGAAAAAATTAATACAGCTATTAGAGCTTTCAATAGTTTAAATGGTGAGTGGTTGCTACGAATTATTGGAAGTAAAGGACAATTCTCAAGAGAAAAGTTAAGCATCATTTCGGCTGTGAAATATATATTAAGTACTTTAGATCATGAGAATATCTTATGGATTCCTATCTCATTAGAAGAAATATTGCGTGTTGCTGGAGCGGTAAAATTAACGAAGAGTGAAGGGGTATTTTCTGCAAAAAATCTTGGTGGAAAAGGTGCACATAGTGACGATTTACTGTTAATTGGGATAGAAATGCAAGATAATAATTTATCAGTGCATTATTATCCAGTAGAAGTAAAAATCGGTTTAAATCAAGAAAGTGCCATTGCAAAAGCGAAAGAGCAAATCAATGCAACTAAGCAATTATTTGACACACAACTTTCTAAAGTAAGTGAAGATGGTTTACATGTATTTAAACATAAGTTTTTCCGGAACTTTTTTGTGCAGTTATTGCTAGCTAATGCCGAAAAGTTTATTGCAAATAACATTTGGCCAGAAAAATCTTATGAAAAAATTGAAGAACTAAAGAAAAGATTATTAAATGACGATTATGAAATGAATGGACATTTGGATAGTAAAATTGGAAAAGGTGCGATTTTATCATTCAAAAAAGAACAAGCATGGAGATCAGTTAAAATAGAAGGAGATATTCTGTTAGTGGAATTAACAGAAGAGGATGGATATGAAGGGGTCGTAGAAGAAATTGAGGTAATCAAAACGAAAATCCATTCTGGTGGAACTGATATTAATCCAGATAGATTATTGAATAAGAATCATGATTCTAATCAAGAGTTGAAAAATCCTAGCAATAAAGTCGTTCCAACTGTACCTCATTCTGAAGAAGAAAAAGAAGAAAAAGAAGAAAAAGAAGAAAAAGAAGAAAAAGAAACAAAAGAAACAAAAGAAACAAAAGAATTAAAGGACATCCGCGTTTTGTTAGGAACAGTAGAGGGATCGACTCAAGAAATATATTGGGAATTTGGAAATCCAGAGCTAGCAAATAGACATATTTTAATTTCGGGTAAATCAGGGCAGGGTAAAAGCTATTTCATTCAATGTTTACTTCTTGAACTGGCACAAAATGGAATTTCTAGTATGATATTTGACTATACAGATGGATTCAAGAATTCTAAGTTAGAACCGGAATTTAAAGAGAAACTTCAAGGTAATATTGAACAATTTTTAGTAGCAAAAGACAAATTTCCAATAAACCCATTTAAACGAAATCAAAAAGAATTGGATGAGGAAATTTATATTGATGAAGATAATACAGACATTGCTGAAAGAATCAAAAGTGTATTTGCAGCTGTATATAGAGGATTAGGTAGTCAGCAACAAAATACTATATATGAGGCGGTAATGCGTGGTTTAGTTAAATATGGTGACAATATGAATTTGGAATTTTTATTAGCAGAACTAGAAGAAGATACTTCAGGCCCTGCAAAAACAACAAAATCACTAATTAAACCATTTATCGATAAAAATCCATTTAATCATAGTGCTGTATATGATTGGGGAGAAATACTAAACCAAAAAGGTAAAGTATTTATTGTACAATTAACAGGCTTTAATAGAGATGTACAGCTCATGATTACAGAGTTTATCTTATGGGATATTTGGAATTATCAATTGCACCATGGAGATAAAAATAAACCATTCCCAGTTATATTAGATGAAGCACAAAATCTTGATCATAGAGAAAAATCACCAAGTGCCAAAATTTTAACCGAAGGAAGAAAATTTGGCTGGTCAGGTTGGTATGCAACACAATCATTAAAAGGCCAATTTACAACGGATGAAATTTCACGACTACAGAATTCAAGTCAAAAAGTGTATTTCATGCCACCAGAAAATGAAATTAGTGCCATTGCATCAAATCTTGCTCAAGATTCTGCTATACGTAAAGAGTGGGAAAAACGACTTGCAACATTGAAGAAAGGTCAATGCATCACTTCTGGACCAATGTTACAGAAAGATGGTACGTTGAAGTCGGGTAGTCCCGTAATTATTAATATTAGTGCGTTGCAGGATAGATTGAAGTAATAATTTAATAGTGATATGAAAGTTTTAGAAAACCACCTTGGACGGTATATTTGTTTGAGGTGGTTTTTGTATTTTAAAAATATGTTGAAACCTCGAAATAGTAGGAGGCCATCCTTGTCAAGTTTTTTAAAATTCTTAAGTGATTTTCATAGCGATTAAGAGGTGGAGAAATTCACAACTAGGTAAATTTTGATATTTAAAGAGCGTGTGGATAGTTGATCTTTTAATTTAGTAAGGGATATAATAAGAGAATCATAAAATTGAAAGGGGGAAATAGATGTGTATTTTATGATTCATTTGACCGGTATCTCAATTCTTTTGTTCCTTTATTGGTGTATCGCTAATCAATATATTGTAGTTAAATGGAATGTTATTGTTAAGAAGTTTAATGAGAATGTAGTGTTTGGGATATTTATTACATGTATGTTATTTTGGATGCAGTATTTATTCCAATTGCTTTATGATAGATAATCAGCTTTATTAATGAGGTAATATAAACACAATGGGGTGATAAAAGAAGCAATGAATAAGATGTAGTCCATAATCAGACAGCTCCCCATTAGTAATAAAATAGGGAAGCTGCCTTTCTATTTTATTCTTTTTTCATTGAGTATCGCCCAAATATAAGTTCTTCATCTATCCTCTTTTGTTAATTTTAATAAGTCTTCAATCAGCTTTGGTGTATCTTCGAAGACAAAGACTTGATATTTGTTATTTTCGCGATTTCGCATTGTGTGGTGTAGGTCGTGACCAGCTCGAACTAAATCCATTGCGAGACTTTTTTTATAGATGTTTTTTAATTTTGGTTTTTCTTCTTTCTGTGGTTGATCAGTTGTTTTTTCAAGCTCATTGTTAAGTGGTTCAGCGTTTTGTTGTTCCCAGCCAGAAAGGAATTTTATATATACTTTTTGCATGGCTGCTGGTGTTAAATGTGTGTAAATATAATAGTCATCTGTAACAAAGATATTTTTCTTTTTACTTCCATTTTTAGATTCAAAGAATGAAAGATTTGATGTTCGGATGCCTATAATTTCAATTGTTCTAATTGTTTTTTTTAAATCTTTTTCCAAGAAATATTGCCAAAAGTTACGGAAGATTTGCGCATGTGATTTTTCTTCCCACTTAATTTTTTCACCATCTACGTTCATTTCGAATACATGGTTGCTCATTTGAAACCGCTCCTTTATTAGTAGATATATAATGTTTATTATAACGTGTGAAAATAATCATGGGCCACGTAAGTACTGTTTGATTCCCTTAGTAGTAATCATATCGTGTAATCCTAATTATGAACGAAAATGCTATAGACAAGGTTATAAGAAATTGAATAATAAAAGGTAGTACTATTGAAGAGAAGTAAACTTAACTAATAGTTCAAATGGATTGAGATAGTTGAACTATTAGTATGAAAAGATATTTGATATTGAGTTTGATTAAGTAAAAGATAATTTAAGTCTAGATAATCGTATTTTGTTAAAAAGAATTGAATAGTTATGTTTTACTAATACTTCTATAGTTTTTGTGAACCTCAGGAAATTCAATCTTTTAGGAAGAGCCTCTAAATAATTTAGGGGGGCTCTTTTATTTCGCCGTTTAAGATATGAGTCGAGGCGATTTTATAGATCAAATTCTAAAAGAAGAGATTAAAAATATAAGTAATGCAGTTTTACGACATGTATTATAACGGGACAAAATTAGTATTCCAGCAATACTAGTAGATAAGATTGGTATCAATTAATAAAATTTAAAATAGAGTTTTGCAATAATAAAAAAGAAGAGGAATTAGGACTTAGTTGTAGGACAGTTTTAAAAGTGAAAGATGTAATTAGGTATGAATAAGAATTTATAGTTTTGTATAGCCCCTACCATACCCCTACAAAGCCCCTACCAAGTAATAAATCACTAATAAAAAACACAACAAAACAAAAACAACTACAAAGACCGTAGTAGTTGTAAAAATTTTTTTGAAATAACACGCCAAAAACCCACCCCTCCTCCCTATATATAGTACAAAGAAGAATTTTTTACTTTTGAATGAGGACGGGAGGAATTTGGATGGCGGTGTATCGTAATGTGCAGGTGAATTTTTGGCAGGATGATTTTGTTTTGGATTTGACGCCGGAGGAGCGGTATTTTTATGTGTATTTGTTAACTTGTTCGAAGACGACGCAGTGCGGGATTTTTCCGTTTCCGAAGCGGTTAGCTGAGATGGAGACGGGTTATAACAGGGAGACTGTTGATAAGCTTGTGCAGCGCTTTGTTGATTATGGGAAGATTCTTTATGATGCGGATACGAGGGAGTTATTCGTTTTGAATTGGCTTCGTTATAATCCTGTGACGAATACGAATGTGGAGAAGTGTGTGCTTCGTGAGCTTAAGGGTGTGAAGAATAAGGAGTTTGTACATATGTTTCTTCAGAAGTGCGTAGAGGAGGAGCTGAATGTTCCAATGCTTTTAGCTCATTTCGGTATGCCGAGTGATTTGGCCGTTCATGATGTTGATCCGGTTTGTGAAGAGGCGGAAGAAGAGGTTATAGAGGAAGAGACGGGAAGTCGCGTGTTTTCTTTTTATGAGCAACATTTTGGTAGTTTGTCTCCGTTTGCGGTAGAGGAACTGAGTGCGTGGATGGTTGATTTGTCAGAGGAGCTTGTGCTGAAGGCTCTTCAAATTGCGTTTGAGAATAATAAGCGAACGGTTGCTTATGTGAAGGGGATTTTGAGGGGGTGGCACGGGAAAGGATTTACGAAAGTGTCTGAGGTTGAGGCAGATACGGCTCAGTTTAGGAAGAAGGAGTCGTCTGTTAGTACTGGGGAGACGGAGGAGTTTTTGACGAGGTGCGAGGAGTGGGAGAAGAATGCGCTGTCAGAGGAAGAGTTGCAGCGCTTTTTAGCGGAACGCGGGTGGCGGCCATGAGTATTCAAAATGTGGAGGCGGAAAAGACGGTGTTAGGTTCTCTATTAATTGATGGGGAGCTTATTAAGGAGTGCCGTTTGACGGAGCATTATTTTTCTATGCCGGTGCATAAGTCTATATTTCGGTTAATGCGAAAAATTGAAGATGAAGGGCAACCAATTGATCTTGTGACGCTCGTTTCTCGGATGAATCCAAATTTTTTGGAGAATATCGGGGGAATGGAGTATTTTATAGCATTAATAGAGGGTGTGCCTACGACTAGCAACTTTTCTTATTATGAGGGGCTTGTTCGAGGTGCATGGAAAATGTATCAGGCTGGCGTTCTCGGGCACAAGATGGGAGAGCGTCTTATTGCGGAGAAGAATGAGAAGATTATTGGTGAGACGATTACGGCGCTTTGTGAGTTAGAGGAAAAGGACTATGTATGTGAGTTTGATTTGAAGGATGCTTTAGTTGGTTTGTATGAGGAGCTTCATCAAGATACGAAAGAGAATACTGGTATTGAGACTGGTTATACATCGTTAAATAAGATGACGTGCGGATTGCAGGAAGGTGATTTTGTCGTTCTTGGTGCGCGTCCTTCTATGGGAAAAACGGCGTTTGCGTTAAATATTGCACTGCATGCGGCGAAGTCTGGAGCGGCAGTTGGATTGTTTTCGTTAGAGATGAGTAGTAAGCAATTGCTAAAAAGGCTGGCGTCTTGTGCGGGTGAAGTGTCAGGAGGTAGGCTGAAAAATCCGAAGCATCGTTTTGCGATGGAAGATTGGGAAAAGGTAAGTAAGGCGTTTGCAGAGATCGGGGAACTACCACTTGAGATTTACGATAATGCAGGCGTTACGGTGCAAGATATTTGGATGCAGACTCGTAAGTTAAAGAGGAAGCACGGTGATAAAAAACTTTTAGTTATTGTAGACTATTTGCAACTTATTACGGGTGATCCGAAGCATAAGGGCAATCGATTTCAAGAGATTAGTGAAATCTCTCGTAAGCTTAAGTTGTTAGCGCGTGATTTAAATGTTTGTATAGTAGCATTGTCGCAATTGTCTCGTTCCGTAGAGTCACGTCAAGATAAGCGCCCGCTTTTATCTGATTTAAGAGAGACGGGACAGATTGAGCAAGATGCGGATGTCATTATGCTTATGTATCGAGAGGATTATTATGATAAGGAAACGATGAAGAAAGAGATGACGGAGATCCATGTGGCGAAGCATCGGAATGGACCTGTGGGGAGTTTTAAGCTGAGGTTTTTGAAGGAGTTTGGGCGGTTTGTGGAAGGGGGGAATTAAGTGCTGAGAAAAAAGTTGCGAATCATTATATTACTTGTTTTGGTTGTCGGAATAGGCGTAATTGGTTATAGATTACTAGGCCCTTTTATAGATGGGCGAAGTTATTATTATAGCCATACTGCTTTTACAGATCTTTCAAATGAATCGATTGGAAAGATGAAGCTTCATGATAATATTTCTAAAGATTCTTTTAGAGAACAATATGGTGAGCCTATCGGCAAGAAAGAGAACGTATTATATGATTATTACTCTTGGAAGAACGGAGTAGAGACGGCTTCGATTATGAAAGGAAAAGAGAAGGGGAAGATTGTTCGTTTAATAATTGGAGAAAATACAGACCTTAAGACGGCAAAAGGGATCGGGCTTGGTAGTAAGAAGCAGGATGTTATTAATTCGTACGGTTCGAATTATTATGAACGGACGGAACAGGGTACTACTATTATTGGCTATGCTGATCATAAACTTCATACAACAATTGAATTTTGGTTAGGGGAAGGGAAGGTAGTGCGTATTCGTTTGGATGATGCGGATGTTGACTAACTCAGTATGAAAGTAGTAATTAAACAAATGATGGGTAGTTGTGTAAGGTGCTTACGTGGCTACCCATCATTTGTGTATGTTTAAAAACAACATTTGTTATTTATTGTCATTTTTTGGTATGATATTTATATATCAAAAAATGGAAGAAGGGGAATAGGGATGCTTGGTCATATGAAATTCAAACTTATTGCTGTAGTCTTTTTTTTCTTTGCACTTGTATTTTTACTTGATGGTTACATATCAATTGCTTTTTTGTTGGTTCTAATTGGTATCGGAATGTGGGCTTGGGGAAATGTTAGACTGAGAGCAGCAAGAGAAGAAGGCGAGATTAAAAAAGATGCTAGAAGACAAGCAAAATATGATAAAGTCTTTAACAAAGAGTATTATAAAGAAAGACGTAAATAATGTTTAGAGATAATCAAAAAGACTAGTAAACTAGTCTTTTTGGTTGAGAAGTTCTTCAATATATAAATTTGTTAAAGGAGTATCTTTCGCTTTCTGTTCAAAGAAATCATATTCATAAACATAACCATTTTTATCTACAGCATAACGACCAGCAACAAACATATTTCCATTATGATTATCTTTTCTTAATGCAAATAATGACATTCCATCATTATTTGGATTTTCTAGCTGTTCTAATTCGTAATCTTCTGGTTTTTCTTTAGTAGAAATTAAATAACCTTCCATTGCAGCATCAAGTTCTTTAGCTTTATACCCTCCTTCTTCAAATGAAGGAGCTACAAACGTCTTATCGGTTAGCTGCTTCTTTAACTTCTCCTTATCAACCTTTGAAGATGATTTTTGCACGGTTTCCTTATTACTTTCTTTACTAGCGGTATTATCCTGTTTTGGATATTGATCAATTATCTTTTCAGTATTTAAATCGATTATTTTCAATTGGCCCATACTATCTTCTAACCCAGTTTCAAAAATAACAGCATAATTTGATAGTAAATAGATAGGTTGCCCACCTCCACGATCAGCAGTAATTATACCTTTTGTATCGGATTCTTTAGTAAAAGTCCAACCGCCTTTATAAAAATCATCATTCCAAGGAGATCCTTTATAAATGCTATAAATTTTCTTGGCTAATTTCTCATCCAGTTTATAAGTCTTTTGTTCCTTATTTGTTTTTGATTCTAAATCTGCAATCTTTTTTGTTAACTCGTTATTCGTTTTTTCTAATGAATCTCGCTCTTTTTTTACAGACTGTAATTCAGCATCTGAAGGTTTATTTTCACTAGCTTTACTTGAAGTGTTATTACAACCTTGTAAAAGTAGTGCTGATGCAGCGAGAAGTGATATAACTATACTTTTCTTCATAAATATCCCTCATTTTCTATTTATTCCCCTTTTATACCTTATAATGTATAATTGTATTCGTCAAATTATTTTAAAACAATTTACAATATCTAAAATTAATATTTTTAGATATTAATTTTAGGGGGATACTTAATGAAATATTGTTCTAAATGTGGTAAAGCTAATGATGAAAATAGTAAGTTTTGTAGTAATTGTGGTGAGGCTTTTGGTCCAAATAACCAAGAGGTATTGAACCAAAATGAAAATATTAAATCTATTAAGGATGAAAGTATAACTATATCTAATAAAGATATACCGGGTTTTAAGAAACAGATTTTTATAGTAGCAACTATTATTGCTTTGCTCTTTACGTACTCTATGATAGATATGTGGAAAAAGCATCAAGATCAAGTTGCTCACGAAAAACTTCAACTAGAAAAAAAGAAAAAAGAAGAGGAAGAGCTTAATAAAAAAAATAAAGAGTTAGATGATGCTGAAAATAAAGCTAAATTCGTAATTAATAGAATGAAAAACGAATTAGATGGAACTTCTGAAGTTAGGTATGATAAAGATACAAAAATAATTAAAGTAGAAAATCTATTTAGAATGAAATATCCTAATGATCTGGGAAAAAAAGCTATAGAGGATATGGTAGCACCTTTTCTTCGAGATGCTAAAGATTTAAAAGAACAATCACCAGATCATTCTTATAAAATTGAATTTTATTATAAAAATGATCCTCAAAATAAATATATAATAATTACTGATGGGAATTTTCTGGGAGGAGAATGGTATAAATATTTGGCTGGACAAGCAGTTAAGCAGATATTTTAATCTATAAAAAGGGCTAGTTTTTCACTAGCCCTTTTATTATAGCAATTTATCAATGTACAAATTTGTTAAAGGTATTTTAGACGGTGACGCAGACCAAGAAAAAGAATATAAAGAGCTTATGGGGAAATACTCGAAAATTATCTACTATAGTGGTGAACTTGGAGCAATTTTTAACGTTACATTTGCTGAAAAAGATGGATGAAAGTTTGCTACGAGTAAAGCGAAAATGGGAATGAGATAAAGGGAGGATATATATAATGAAACGCACAACAGAATTTGGATTAGGACTTATCGGTGGGATTTTCGGTATTTTATGCGCATTGATTGCGTTATTTATTGGTGGGCTTGGTTCCGTTTTAGCTGCTGATGGGGCGAATACGCTTATCGGTTTAGGTGGGGAAGTGTTCTTCTCTCTATATTAGGAATTTGTGAATCTTTTGTAGTGAAGAGTAGAGCCAAGCTTGGTGGTGCTATGATGACAATCGCTGCAGTTGGCAGATTGATTTGTATTTCTTTCTTTTATATTTTACCTGTAGTTCTACTATTAATCGGTGGGTTAATGGGGATTTTTCGCAAAGAGAAAATGGTAGCGTCTGTATAAATCAATATACTAAAAATAGCCGACTGTTTACTATATAATAGTCGGCTATTTTTATATGGAGAAGTTATTAGGTTTAATACGTGAATTTTTGATTTGCTCTTGTAAATGTTTATTAACTGGCGGAACCCTTTGAATATGTTTCTTATTTTTCCATAAAGAAGGATTTTCGCTCTGTAGTAATCCATTGCTCCAAATTATCTTGGCTACGTTGGACAAGTCGATTCACTAACACATCATGCCATACATAATCCTCTAATAGGTATATATGAACGGGGTCATCTGTATAAAAAGCAATATTACGCTCCTCAAGTGATGGTCCATAAATCATCTCTTTAGAATCTATCGATAAAATAAACCAATGTTCTGTAGACAGGGTTTCTGTATAAGGTGTTATACGATGGGCTTCTAGATTTTTAATGGGATTTTCAACATGCAGGGTAATACCTTGTACTGTAACTTTATCAGCTACCTCAGATAGTTCCTCTTTTAACGCTTCATACATCTCATCCCACATTGAAATGACAATACGTTTTTGGGCTTTTTTTATTAATGCCTGACAGTAGCTAATTATTGTTTTATTGTCTTTTAAAGTAATCACTCGATTATCTGTTTTTTCCTCGAAAGTTTCTAGTTTTTTTAATGAATCACTGATTCCTTCATAAGTAGACTGCCATTCTGATTGCGCCTTTTGTAAAAAGATTTCAACAGGTAGAGGTGAATAGCGAGTGGTGTCATTTATTTCTTCTTTCATGACAATTCCTTTTTCTACAAGGTTACCCAAAATCTCATAAATTCGCGCTCTTGGGATACCTGAATCCTTACTTACTTGGTAGGCTGTAACAGGCCCCTGTTTAACAAGAGATACATAAGATTTAGCTTCATATTCATTAAAACCAATTTTTTTAAGCTGTTGCACTATGTAGTCCACTTTTTTCTTCCTCCGATGTTTGCTTTTATATTTCAACGTTACAATAACTGTTTACATTTAGCAAATTATTAGTTACTATTCGAATAGTGACTAAAGGGGAGGTTAATAGTATGGATTTTTATTTAGACCCATCAGTATTAATTATTTTGCTTGCTTTTGGATTTTTAGCTGCATTTATTGATTCAGTTGTAGGTGGTGGAGGACTCATTGCCTTACCCGCTTTATTATTTACAGGACTGAATCCAGCAAGTGCAGTAGCTACGAATAAACTAGCGTCGACAATGGGGTGTGCAACTAGTAATATTGTGTTTTATCGTTCTGGTAATCTTGATTTGAAATCGGCGTTTAAATTATTTCCACTCACTTTCATAGGTTCCATAATAGGGGCATGGATCGTTCATTTAATGAACCCAGAAGTACTGAAGCCATTGATGCTGATCATGCTTGGTGCGGTTGCTATTTATACGATATTCAAAAAGGATTGGGGTAGTATTTCCACTCATAAAAAATTGTCTGGTCGACACGTCATTATCTTTACTTTTTTTGTTTTTTCTATTGGTTTTTATGATGGATTTCTAGGTCCTGGCACAGGTTCGTTTTTAATGTTTTCTCTTTTATTTATTGGGTATGATTTTTTAAAAGCAGCAGGTAATGCGAAGCTTCTTAATTTAGGAAGTAATGTTGGTGCATTGTTGATGTTTATGTATGTAGGGCAAGTAAACTATGTGTATGGTTTTATAATGGGGATTGCTCAAATTGCTGGAGGGATTGTTGGCTCCAAATTTGCTATAAAAAAAGGAAGCGGGTATGTTCGTGCTCTTTTCATTACAGTAACTTGTTTATTGTTGGCGAAAAATCTGTATGACTATATTCAGTAAGTAATTTTGAACATCTTCACTTCAAAGAACGTAGAAAAGGTCAAATATGAAGGCTACATAAAATATAAGAAGATACTAGGGGCAAATTTCTTTTAACATTTTTTAGATGCTACCTTATTCGAAGATAGCATCTAAAAAAGTCTCATTTAAAAGAAAATCTAAGTGAAGAGAATGAAAATAATATAAACTCATATTTTTCTGGGGTATGTTTATTGATCATAGTGAAATGTTTACTCTATATTCTTCTTATAATTAGGCCTCAACAAACTCTTAAAATCCACCTCAGCAATCAACACGCTTAACAGTATAAGCGTCGCCCCTAAGTACCCTTTACCTGTGAGCGTTTCGCCTGTGAAGAAGAAGGCAAAGCCTGCTGAAAAGACAGGTTCTAATGAAAAGATAAGACCTGTATGTGTGGGCGTCGTGTATTGCTGGGCGATAACTTGCACAATGAATGCGACTGCGGTGCAAAATATGCTTAAGGCTAAGATGATTAGCCATGAGTCGATAGTGCCAGGAAGTTTTGGGGTTTCCATAACTAATGAAAAAATAAGACTAAATAGGCCGACAAAACCAAGTTGTACTACCCCAAGTGCAATTGAATTTACATGTTTTGTTACGTTTCCAGTAATGATGACGTGAATCGCATAAAATAAGGCAGACAGTATGCAAAATATATCGCCGTTACCGATTTTGAATTCGCTAGTTAATGTTAATAAGCCGATTCCTATTATCGTTAACACAATTCCTAATATAACTTTCTTTTCAGGAATGTGTTTTAAAAATATAGCTGATAATATCGGAATGAAAATGACTGTGAGACACAGTAAGAAACCGGCATTAGACACGCTTGTATACTTTGTACCGAAAGTCGCGAAAATATAGACGATAAATAAAACGGAAGCTAGTATAAAAGAATATTTTACAGTTTTAAAATCAATTTTGAATAAGTGTTTGTAAAATATTAAACCTGATAAAAGAAAGGCAATAATAAATCGTAATGCGATTAAATTATATTCTTCTATGCCATCAAGTCCAAGCTTTGTAAGTAGGATGGATGCACCCCAAAAAAATGTAACTAGTAGTAGCATTAAATCAGCTTTTAATTGAATTTTCATTTCTATTCCCTCATTATGTATAATTTGTAATATCCCTATCTCCATTGTTTATTTTAATATTAATTCTGAATATTTGGAACAAAAATTTATCGACGCTTTTTTCTCCATTCAATTATTGAAAGTTCGGATTTGAAGAAGATAGGTATGTGAGTTTCTAAAGTGAATAGAAATAATGAAAAAAGAACCCAATTTCTCTATTTGATATGGAGAAGTTGGGTTTTTTCGTTTTGGAATAATTATGAGAAATTTTTTAGATATTTCTCATATATTCATCATGTTTCTTTCATGCTCTTCTCACGTCCAAGTTTTACACTCATATGTATCAAAGGTAAAGGGAGGTAATACATTTTTTACTTATCTCAAAACGAATGATAGATGGTGGTGAACAGATGAAAAAGAATAAGCGTAAAAAATTGCGTTGGTTAAAATGGGTTTTGATCCTTCCGTTACTTCTGGCATTACTATTGTTTGGATTACATAGTATGAAGTTTGAAAGGTGGGACCATGAGAAGCATAAGCAAGCGGCGTATACTGTTTCTCACGATAAAGAAAGGGAAGCTTTCGTTACACAAAAAGAAAAGTTTAATAACTTTGAGCGAAATCAGCATCATGAAAAACACCATGAAAAAGAGTTTGAAGGTTTATTCTTTATACCATTCCTGTTAGCGTTTGGATTTGTTCTTTTCGGCTGGTTCATGATTCGTAAGTCTGAAGGGAATACGGTTAAAAAATGGACAGGCATATTGCTCCTAGTTATTGGTTTATTACCAGTCCTTCCGATGATTGCATTTGTTGCAACGATTGTTTGGGCATATAAAAAATTAAAAGAAAAAAGAATGGCAACTGATATAGATGTATACAGCGACTTTCAAGTACAAAAACAAGTAGATATTTTAGATCAATGGGAACGCAATATTCGTAAGGAGGAGAAGTAGTAATGGGTATTTTAAAACGTATTAAAAATATTGTAGTGGCGGATGTGCATCAAACGTTAGATAAGATAGAAAAACCTGTTAGCATGTTAAAGCAATATCTTCGTGAAACAGAACAGCAAATTACGAAGGCTGAAAAAGCACTTTCTCACCAATATTATTTAGAAAAGAAATATGAAGCATTAATTTCAGAAACGGATGCTCTTATTGCGAAGAGAACTCGCCAAGCTGAGCTTGCAGTATCACGCGAAGAAGATCAAATGGCGCAGTTAGCCCTACAAGAAAAAATTGTGAATGAGAAAAAAGCGGAGCTATATCGCAAGCAGTACGAAATAACAAAAGAGCAAACAGCGACGCTTTATGAACAAATTGACAAATTGCAAAAGAAATATGGAGAGTTGCAATATAAAGAACTAGTTCTTGTTTCGCGGTTAAATGCAGCACAAGCGATAAAAGAGAGCAACAGAGCGATTGATTCGTTCCATACAGAAAGTACAGCGAAAGGCTTTGCACGCATTGAATCGTATGTGCAAAAGTTAGAAGCAGAAACAGCTGCTAGTAACTATTTTTATAATTTGAAGTCTCCTAATCAACAAGAAGTGTTAGATCAAAATTTGCAAGAAGAAGTACAGCGGGAGTTAGAGAAGTTAAAAGAGAATAAATAGTATGCAAAAAAGCCCATTTTCATATGGGCTTTTTTTATTGATGAAGTTATTCCTTTTCAAACTGAAAAATATTCCGATTAATGAGTTGATGGAAGTGCCTATCCATTTCTGCCGCAGAAACTTTTCTTTCGTTTTGAAACCACCACGCACTTAATGAGGTGATTACTCCTGAATAAAATTCCGTTATTAAATCATTTGGCATCGTATGATTTTTACAAAGGCGATTTAGCGCTTCTGTTTCTTGTTTTCTTGTTTCGTGGCTTAAATAATACATGCGGCTATTGAATTGTTCATCAGACATTTGCGCCTCAAATATTTTACAGATTTCTTCATGATGCAGGAATTGTTCCATCACTTGAAATGGTTTACTTAATCGATCTAACAGCGGTATTTCAGCAATTATTTCGCCATAGCGTTTAAATCCAAATGCTAATAAAGCATCTTTGTCTTCAAAATGTTTATAAAAGGTTGTTCGGTGTACCATCGCGCGATCGCATATTTGGTTAATGGTGATAGAACTATATTTCTGCTTTGATTGCGTCATTAATTCAAATAAGGAATTCCATAGTAATTTATGTGTACGTCTAATACGTAAATCAAGTTGTTTTTCATTATCGTTCATCTACAATTCTCCTTTTTTGTAGATTAAATATACAATGGCTGAAAATTGATTCTCCCTTTTTAATCTACATATGTATATTATATTACATGTGTTCCAGTTTATATAAAGCATTTTAAGTGAAAAACAGGAGGAGAATCAATACATGAATATGACAACTAAGAGCCCTGCAAGTGGCAAAGTTGATACTTCTAATATGAAACATACCCCCATTTTAATTGCATTACTTTTAGGGGCAATGGTTGCATTATTAAACGAAACATTACTTGGTAATGCGTTAACGGTATTAATGAAAGAATTTGACGTAACGGCTTCAACCATTCAATGGCTTTCTACAGCATACATGTTAGTTGTTGGTGTTTTAGTACCGATTACAGCGTTACTTCAGCAATGGATCACAACGAGACAAATGTTTTTGATCGCGATGGTAACGTTTTTAGTTGGTACATTAATTGCTGGATTCGCACCGACATTTGCCGTTTTGTTAGTCGGGCGTATCGTCCAAGCAGTAGCGACTGGGTTAATTTCACCGTTATTAATGAATACGATTTTAATCATTTGTCCGCCTGAAAAACGTGGTGCGACAATGGGGTTAATCGCACTTGTGATGATGTCAGCTCCAGCAATTGGTCCTACATTATCTGGAGTAATCGTTGATTCACTAAATTGGCGCTGGTTATTTTACATTGTTATTCCTATCGTGATCATTTCAATTATGATTGGAATGAAATACATTAAAAATGTTTCAGAGTTAACAAGGCCAAAAGTAGATTATCCATCAATTCTTTTATCAACATTAGGATTTGGCGGAATTGTGTATAGCTTTAGCGCATCAGGTGATTTAGGATGGTCGGATGCGAAAGTGTATGGTGCTTTAATTGTTGGGCTTATATCACTATGTATTTTTATCGTGCGACAATTAAAAATCGATAATCCAATTTTAGAACTACGTGCATTTAAAGTTCCGATGTTTACATTATCAGTTGGATTAATCGTCATTGTTATGATGTCGTTATTTTCAACGATGACTTTATTACCGATGTTTTTGCAAACAGTTTTACTCGTTACAGCCTTTAAATCAGGACTAATAATGCTTCCAGGAAGTATTATTAGCGCCATAATGGGGCCAATCGCAGGTAAACTATTTGATAAATTTAGCCCGAAAGTTGTTATCGTTCCCGGCATTGTGTTAGTAGGGATTGCAATGTTCTTATTTAAAGGCATTACTCCTGACACATCAATGGTACAAATTATTGTCATGCATAGCGTATTAATGGTTGGACTCATGTTCGTAATGACAGCACAAACATACGGTTTAAATCAATTAACACCAGATCTATATCCGCACGGAACAGCACTGTTTAATACGTTACAGCAAGTAGCTGGCGCAATTGGTACGGCTATCTTTATATCGAAAATGTCTTCAGGAACAACTAAGTATATGGAAAGCTCCGCAAATCCAATGGACCCAGTAGAGAAGTTAAACGGTTTAACATCCGGCTTCCAAGGTGCATTTACACTAGGGTTAATCTTTATCGTTATTGCTTTTATCGTATCGTTGTTCTTAAAAGAAGAGAAAGAGGGAGTAAAGGCAGCGGGGGTTTTACAGAAAGAGAATTAAGAAGTTGTAGGTTCATGTAAAAATACATCTTCACGAGTGGGAGATGTATTTTTATTGGTACTGTGTTTAAAAAGGAGCCGTCACCTAGTCAAAAAAATCGACTTATGGGACAGCTCCTTTTAAGTTTTAGAAACTAAAGATGCCTCAATGATGTATCGATCTGGAGCATCGCCGATGTAGTTGAAAGGATAACATGTTGTTAAGGTTAATGTAGGTTCGTTTGTTTCTACAATAACAGTCCGATCTTCCGCGTCTGTTATCCAATGTTTGTTAATACTGTATGTGTATGTTTTATTTTCATATTCTACAATCAGTTGGTCATTTTCTTTTAGCTGATCTAGGTCGGTAAATACAGTATCTCGATGGCCACTTAAAACGGTATGGCCATTTCCAGATGGTGCAGTCGTTAATTCACTTACAAACATGCCCACACCTTTTTTTAGTACTTTATCGTCAGCTCCCCAATATATGGAGTATTTCTTTTGTATTTTAGGAATGATTAAATATGCTACTTTTTGCCCTAATTGATGATTTACTTCTGAAGACGGAATTTGCACAATTTCTTCATGGTTTTGAGGAGTTTCTATTTTAGCGTCATTGTCTTCAGGAGGTGCTGTGATTGGTGTTTGAGTTTCGTATTTCTTTATTTCACTAGATGCTAAAGATTCCGCTGAACTTCTAGCACTATACCATTCTATAAAACAATAAGAAAAAATCGAAATTCCAATTATAAATAAACATAAGCCTATCCATTGGTTTATTTTCATTTCCATCACTCCATTTTAAAAGGACAGGAGAATCCTGTCCTTTAAAGGAATTATTTTACGCGTTTGTTTTTTTACGACGGAACATTAATACAGATCCAATTGCAGCTAAACCTAAGCTTGCTAACATCATCGTAACACCATTTGAAGCTGTGTTTGGCAATTTTTCGCCTTGTTTTTTGTTTTCTTGTTTCACAGCTGTATTTGTGTCTTTCTTTGTTTCTTTTGCAGTTGTTTGAGTTTTAGTTTGTTCTTGCTTTTTGTTTTCTTGTTTAGCAGGTTCCTGTTTAGTATTCTCTTGTTTAGCAGGTTCTTGCTTAGTATTTTCTTGTTTAGTTTGTTCTTGTGGTTTGTTTTCTTCTTGTTTAGTAGTTTGTTTACTAGCTATAAATTGGTCATAATCCCCTTTTTTTACTTCACAAGGTAAACCATCGTTGTCACGATCTAAATCATGAGGATCATTTGTTGCGCTATATCCATTGCTATGCCAGAACTCCATAACTTCTTGTTTGTTGTTGAAGTGACCGCAGTTCTTATCGTTTGGATTTTTTGCTGCAAATGCAGAAGAACTGTACCCCACAGTTAAAAGTGTGAACGCTGTTGCTGAAACTAATAATTTTTTCATGAATTTCTCCCTTTTCCCAATATTATGTAGTACATTGAAATATTTTACATTCTAATATTCGAAAATACAATAGAAAAAAATAAGAAATGTAAGATTTTTTAAAAATATATATTTTTGTAACGTCATACGGTAACAATTGTCTCTAAACGTAAAATTTCTCGAAAATGTCTTCAGGAACAACTAAGTATATGGAAAGCTCCACAAATCCAATGGACCCAGTAGAGAAGTTAAACGGTTTAACATCGGGATTCCAAGGTGCATTTACACTTGGATTAATCTTTATTGTTGTTGCTTTTATCGTATCGCTATTTTTAAAAGAAGAGAAAAAGGGAGTAGAAGCAGCGGGGGTTTTACAGAACGAAAATTAAGGTTCATAGTAAAAAGACATCTTTACGAGATGTCTTTTTACATTTCTTTCGTAATATCATACTGCAATAATTGCCGCTGATCATAAAACTTTTCGAAAATAATACCCATTACGTAGAAGAACAATAGACCAAAGCAAATGTGAATGAGCGTAAAGGTAGCTCCGAATGAAGAAAATTCATACACCATAATTGGTAATTTCGCAGTTGTCCAAACGCCTAAGAAAAATACGATGTACCTAATGCTTGCGCCTTTTTTTAATAGTAGTGCTGCAATCGGAAAGGCAACATAGAGGGGACCAGCTGCAATTCCGCCTAATAATAGAGAAAATAAGATGCCATATATGCCGGACTTTTCTCCCATGTATTTCATTAGCGTTTCTTTCTTCACCCACTGATCAAGTAACCCTACAAATACTAGGACAGGGGGGAGTAGAAACAACATATCTAAAATGCTATTCCCCGTTAATTGTAATGCGCTCCATCCTAAAGATTGGTTTATAAAAGTTAATAAGAGGAGCCCAAACAGTAATATGAAAAAGAAGCGATATCTTTTTAGTTCCTTCATACCATCACCACCCAAATGATATATGAGAATAGGAGTGACATGAGTAATGCAGATGCATTACGAGCATAAGCAAAGCTTCGTCCGAATATCTTTTGTTCCATTGGCAAGGTTGTCATTCCTACTGACATTAATGTAGACATGAGTGCCGCAACTTGAGGAAGACCTGCGCCGTGCTGTATTAACGTATTACCAAGTGGGAACACGACAAAGCTTGGGATAAGTGCCACAGATCCGAGTAATGCTGAATAAATAATACCTAGAAATCCAGACTGTTCTCCAATGATGGAAGAGATGAAGGACGGTGTTAATATAGAAAGCGATAGTCCAACGAAAAGCATAATGGAGAGCATGGCAGGGAGGAGGTTTCTAAATATTTTCCATGATTTTAATAGGGCAGCTTTCGTTTTAGTCCGATCCTTCATAAAAGAAATCCCCGTAAGAACAATGGCCAAAGTGTAAAGGATAGCGCCATTAATCATGATAAGATTCCTTTAAGTCTTTATATTTGTCTAAGAAAAATGATAAGTTTTTCATTTTTTCCTCAATATCCATTTGAAAATCTGCTAATTGTTCTTTTCCGGCTGTAGTAATTTTGTACATCTTTCTCGGCTTATCTGGAACGGATGTACTTACATAAGATTCAATAGCACCTTCGTTTTCTAATTTCTTCAGCGTGCGGTAAAGGATGGCACTATCAATTGGGTTGACCGGAAGTTCTTCTTCACATTTCTGAAGTAGCTGCCCGCCATAGTTATCACCTTCTGCTAAAAATAACAAAAGAAATGCACCTGTGTGTCTTCCTGTATGTTTCATGAATATACCTCCTAGAGTGAATTGGAATATATACTGTTAATGACAGTATACTGTTGTTAACAGTATATGGTGCATGAAGTGCTATGTCAATTTTAAAATGTGCAATTCAAATGTTACTGATTAGAAATGGTGATCCCTATTCTAATCTTGTTAAATAACAAAATAAAAGCCTACTGTTTTCTTGTGACAGTGGCTTTCATAGTTGGTAAACCACTATATTGCGTTTTGATAATATTTTTGGAATTTAGGAAAAAATCAACGTTTCTCGCGACACAAACTTTGGGACCATCCATGCAGTATGTACCAGCAGCAGTATGCTTGTTAAATGCAAAATAATTGTAAACCATAAAGTAAGAATATAGAGTGTTTTCTACTACAATGGATAAAACTATATTATCCATTTAACTTAAAGGAAGGCGAGATGAGTTTATGAAGAAAACAGTTTGGTTATTATGTTTTTGTTTTTTTATTGCCTGTTTGACTTTTAAAAGTCCTGTAACTTACGCTAAAGAAGGATAGGAGTTTACATTTATCGTAGATTAACCAGCACTTTTGCATTTTTTAAAAGTAACTTCACAAGAATATACGAATGCTATGAAAAAAGGGGTAACTTTAGCCACGTTTGCATCTAGAAGAGGAATAAGTGAATCGAAATTAATTCATTATTTCGCAATTCAACAACAAAAACAAATGGATTTGGCATTAAAAAAGGGGCAAATCGATCAGGAAATGTACGAAAGCTTACTAATTGATATGAATCACGGGATTTCTAAAGCTATAAACTATAACCCTCAGGCCTTTAAATAAAATATATTTCGGGTATTAAGTGGGTATAATTTATGTCAACACATCATCAGAAACTATAGAACAACATTCAAACTACTAAAAAGATGTGTCTCTGTATTGTTAAAGCCCCTTCAAATCTCTTCAGATTTGAAGGGGCTTTTAGTTCATGTTCTATTACTACACAGACTCCAATGACCAATAGAAAAGCTGTTTTTTCTAGCCTTTTTAAAAGATTTTAACTTAATTTTTTAATATTTAGTGCTGCGCCACTTTCAACTAGATTACAAAGAGCTAGAGAACGTCCAAAAAGACTTGTATTTCTTAATGAAAAAGTTGAGTTAGCTGGTACTCTTAAAATAGCTGTTCCTGAAAATTGGTCACATGCTTCTCCGGTATTAGTTATTGTACCAAAAGATGTTTGGAAATTAGGAACTGGCACTCCGTTCAGGATAGCAGTTACTTGTTGTTCTGAACCTGTGCTTGTTATATTAGCGGTTGTAATTACATAGTTAATTTCATAATCTCCAGCTACTGGAATGGATATCGTAGTAGGAAGAAGTAGAACAATTCCTCCTGCGCTAGCTACACTTTGATTGTTAAATGGAATGTTCTCTCCATTAGGTACCGTAACAAATGTATTTTGCCAGAAGTTACGATAAGCTGGTAAAAAAGCTAGAGTCGGGGGAACAGCAGGTGGAAGAGCAGGCAAAATCCCATGACAGCAGCATCCCTTCGATTTTGAAAAATATGAGTTCAAAATGATTCACCCCCTTTTTTGAAAATTAATATAATTATTTATATTCAAATCAATTCACTTATCTTGTATACTTGTCCATGCTTGTCTAATAAAAATTAACGCATTATCCGAAAGAAGTCGCCTTCCTCAAATGTGTGAAGGACGATAATCCAACGGTAGGTGGGAGATGAACAAAACCCCCACTGATTAAAGTTTCACTTTATGTATAATAGAAATAGAAAAAAGTTCTTTTGATTAATAGGGTAAAGCTTTTCGTAAAGATATAGTTTTTTTGAATGTTATAAGGCCCTTCATACAGGCTATTTACCTATATGGAGAAATTTTCAAAAACGATTTTTATTAAGAAATACATATATTGGATTAGTACACAGAGTGCCCGTCTTCGTGTACTTTTTTATTGTGAATAAGGAGAATGTGTTCCTGGAGCGTCTAAAGAGAATGGCTATATTCGTATTTTGACCAGTTATCGTGTGAAAACGACCGATTATCGAAAATCCATTTACAGTAACTTAAATAGCTTTTATATTTAGAGCGAGCGAAAGGGAAGTGGTGAAGTGAAGTTTGAAGTGTCGATTGACCCATCTTATAAAGAACCGAAAATTATCATTCTTACAGATAAAATGACAGATGAGATATCTGATATTATGAAACGGCTGTCAGAGGTTTTGTAGTTAACATCCCTCACTTATCAATAGTCAAAAATGAATAGAATTCTCGTTTTGGGGTTGATCTAAAACCTTAGCTTGATGGGCATGTGGCGGTCTCATATATGTTAGCCCTATATTGAGAAATAAAAAAAAGACACTCTCAAGAGTGCCTCTTATTAGCAGCCGATTCCGCCGCCCCAACAGCTAGCTCCAACGATGATTAATAAAATAAAGAGCACAACAAGTAAGGCGAATCCACCGCCAAAACCACAGCCTCCACCACAACTACCACCATAGCCCATATTAACTCCTCCTTCCATAAAGTCCATATATTAATGGATTTATTTCACTTTATGTTTTTACGGATAAACTTGAGCAGGTCCTTTTGAAAAATAAAAGTACTCGGTATTTTAAGAGAGTTGACGACCTTATTTTTGTCACGAGTATTACGCTTATTACATATGGTATTTTATTCTGTGTATTGGGGGAAAGGAGATCGTTATGGCTAATTCTGAGATGATATTACGTTTACTTACGGATTTAAAGATTGAACAGCAAGCATTAAGAGAGCAGTTGGAGAAAATGCAAACAGCTTTGAGTATTCTTGAAGAAAAACCAACTACTCCTGAAGAAAAACCAGCTGTTACAAAGCAACGCGGACATTCTGGGTTTCCAACATCTTTTCGTGATTGGAGAGCATCTTCTCAAAAGAATTAAGGAATCCTGTTATAGTAAGTTATACAAAGTCACAAATGAAAAAGTACAGTCTACTGTAGTTAATACAGAGGCTGTACTTTTTGTTATGTTAGTATAAGGTGTGATAGGCGGTTTGTATTTTCTTTGACTATTCCACCTTTAACTCGATCCCTTTATCCAACATATCTCCATTAATTTTCAAAGTTAATCCTTGCGTCTTTTTCGGTACATCGAATACAATGTTCCCTTCCAAATTTTCACTAGGATTAAGAACACCAAATTTAAATGTAGCGGTATTTGCAGCTTTAAGTACTAATTGAGATTCATTAGAAATGTGATATTCTCTTCCGGTACCGTCAATTAATTTAAAGTTGTTGCTATTTAGTGTAATGGGTTCCTCGTGACCATTATGTACTCTGACGTCTAATACTTTAAATACACCTTGTGCTTTAACTTCTCCATTACCTATAACATCTAATGAATCGACAGAGCCTATTGATATGTATACACCAGAAGAATCTTCATGGGTGGGAAGTTCTTTTTGAGGCTCCTTGTTGCTAAGTTCATCATTTTTTGTTTCTTGAGAAGTCTCCTGTTCGTTTTTCGTGTTCCTGCTAGATGTATCATGTGAACTGCAAGCTGATAATCCAAATAAGAATGTGCTACATAATAATGATGTTACTAACTTTTTGTTCATAGTTTGTTCCTCTAAAATAGAAGTACTTTTATGGGTGCCATAATGATTTGATAAATCTATATTTTTCTTTATATGTATTAAATGGTGCATCTTATTATATTAGTTTTGGAATTAAAAGGAAACTCGATGTAAATAAAAAAGACACTGTGAAGTGTCTTTTTTATTTAAGTTATGCGCATTACTTAATAAGACGTTAGTTACTCATCCTGAACATGAGTAACTATGTAGGGTGATTTAATTATAACATTTTAACCAGTAATGGGTCTATATGGAATTTGTTTGATGATTATGTTTGGTTATTCAAAATTACAAATATAAAAAAGCACCGATGTTTGGAATGATGAATCGATTTGCAGCCGCGATACTCGGTGCGATTATTATGTATGAAATTGAACACCATGATTTCATGTGGACATTTGCAGCTGGAATTATGGGTGGGTACTTCTTGATTATTATTAATTTAGGATATTAAAGCATGAGAGATGTGAAGAAATAAAGTGCTGTGTAAATAACTAATTTGGATGACTTGAATGTATAAACCTAAAAACTTTCCTTTATAGAGAGCTTTTTATTACAAAGAAAAGACACCCATATAAGAGTGTCTTTTCCAATAGTTTTTTAGCAGAAGCAAGAAGCTCCAACAATGATCAATAAAATAAACAATACAACTAATAAAGCAAAGCCGCCGCCACAACTACTACAACTACCACCAAATCCCATAATAGCTCCTCCTTTAATAAGAGGGGAAAACAAGGGTACACTCATGTATTTTAACGGATTCAAATTACTTTATGTTTTTTACGCAATAATTGAGCAGGTCCTTTTGAAAATAAAGAAAAGACACCCTAAGGTGCCTTTCTCCGACTTGAACCATCTTAATTTTAATAATATTGGACTCCCGTCCGAATATTATTTTACCATGTTAAGTTGTTTTTGGAAATATGCTATATCGATAATTACAATACACGGTTTAGTTTTTGAATTATTTATTTGTTTAAAAGTTGAAATTAATAAGAACCCCATAAATGATAAACCATTCCACTAACAAAAAACACTAATCCTAAAAACAAAACAATTAAAGCAAGTACTCCATTTTGATTATGTTCCATAAAATTAGCTCCTTTTAGATTTATTTTTATATACAAAAAAGCCTTTAGTCGTAATTATGGCTAAAGGCTTTGAGCATTATACTTGTCACTTTATAAAATCTTATGAGAAGAATTTATAATGTTTTTTTATCAAATTTGAAACTGAAAATGTACTAGCTTGATAATGAAGCCTGGCTATTAGAATTGAAAAATTTTAGTTTTATTATAATTAATAGGAATGAAAGTAGTGTGAATATAAATCCGCTCCAAATAAGCTGGTGAATACCTAGGTTTGAAATGGACCAGCCTCCAATAGTTGTTCCTAGAGTAATTCCGAGATTTGAGAACGAAACGAATAGACTATTACCAAATTCAGGTGCTTCTTTTGCTTCGCTTATTAACCATGTTTGGCCAACAATTAATCCACCAGCATGTACGATTCCCCAAATGAATACGATAAAAATCATTGGAACAAGGTAGGAACCTAAATAATAAACCAATATGTAAACAACAGAATATAGAATAGGGAATGATATTACAGTGTTTATTATGCTTTTTTGTAGGAGACTACCAAATAAATGATTACCTAAAATCATAACTATACCAAATATGAATAGCATGATACTGATGAGAGATCCATTCATGGAAGTTACTTTTGCAAGGTACTCGGCGAAGTAGCTGTATACGGAAAACATGGCTGCAAAAAGGAATGTGACGGTTAAAATATTTAACCATAATCCAGGTTTGCCGAGTATACGAATTTGTTTGCCGAAAGACATTTTTTCTTTAACAGGCATAGAAGGAAGTAGGATTAGTATTCCAATGAATGCAAGTGTGTTAACAAGCGCTCCAAATAAGAAAGCAATTTCGAGTGAAAATTGGTCTGCAAGGTAAGAGGTTAGTGGTACACCTAAAGCAAAGCCAACAGTAATTCCCATGAAAACTTTTGTAACTGCTTGACCGCTCTTTTCTGGAGGGACAAGTTTAGCAGCTGTTACAAGAGCGATTGAAAAGAAGAGTGGATGAAGCGCTGCCGGTAAAATACGAAAAATAAGCATGATTTCAAATTGTGTTGTATAAGCGTAGATTATATTTGAAATAACAAATATGAAAATTGCTGTTAATAAAATTATTTTGCGATTAATACTAGAGACGAGCAGAATTAAAAACGGACCAGAAATAGCAACAACTAGTGCAAATATACTCACTAAAAATCCAGCTTGTGTAGTTGAAATTCCGAATTTTTGAGTGATTTGTGGTAATACGCCGACAATACCCATCTCGGTAGTAATAATTCCGAACACACCTACTGCGAGTGTCAGAATAAGTAAAGGGTTTACTCTTTTCATTTATAAAACTCTCCATTCGTATCAGTATTTTGAAAGTAAATTCATTAACAAAGAAGCATTATTACAAGTATGATTGGATGCCAATATTATCAGGACTATGTAATTTGAAATACAATAACAGATATCTAAATAACTAGATATGATATGTTAAAAAATTTTCTCCTTTCCATGTTTCTTGCTTTTATAGGTAGTGCAATTTTATAAAAAAGTAATTGGATACCTGTAAAAAAGCAGAATGTGTGAAAGCTAATAATCAATTGATATGCAAATTGATTATTAGCTTTCATTTTATAATTCGTTTTGGACGTATTCAGAAAACTCTCGTATTGTTTTTTCATTTCGGCGATAGTATGTCCATTTTCCAATTCGGTCAGATTCTAGTAGTCCTGCCTTTTTCATAGTTAATAAATAACTAGAAATAACCGATTGAGCTAAGCCAGTTTTAAGCTGGATATCTCCTACACATACTCCAACTTGAAAGTTAAGGCCTTGTTCTAGATAAGGCTTTTCATCGAAATGGTTTTCTGGATTTTTCAACCATGATAAAATTTGACATCTTGTTTCATTTGACAATGCTTTATAAATTAATAAAGGTTCCATAAGGATATTATATCTACTTTTATAGATTTGTAAATGGGGTTTGGTGATTTTGAGGGAAGAAGGTATATGTGATCCCCTTAAATAGGAAGGAGGTGCTCTGGATCTATACCCTTATGAAGTCTAATTTAAAGGTGATTTGATTATGTACCAATAGGCTTTACTCTATTGAGATTGTGAAGTTACCTTATTAAACTAACGGGTGATTTTTTGGAGGGAAATATTGGGGATGTAGATTTTTTAAAACAAGTAGTAAAAAGACTTTGCGACTAATAAAATAATAAGGTTTACTTCAGTAAAATAAGGTATAGTATATTTGTTGAATAGATTCTCTTTAAAGACAAGAAAAGTAGGTGAACAAAGTGGGAAAATATCAATTGGATTACAAAGGTCAGGCAGCTGTGGCAAAGTTTCATGAAAAACAGACGCCTGCCAAATTTGATAAAAAGCAGCAACTTGAAAAATTGCGTGCGGAGTATTTGAAAAAGAAGCAAAAACAAACAGATAAATAATATGTTACGTTTTTCTCGATTTTCTGTATATGGTGCAAACACAAGAAAATAGGTAAGTTATTCATCGTTCAAATATATACAGGCTATTTTTTCAAACCTCTTACTTATGCAACTAACGCATGCGTTAGTTCATTAAGAATAGCTAAAGAAGTCGATTCCTTGAGATGGAAATCGGCTTTTTTAATAAGTGACATTTCCTTAGTGTCAGGAAAATGCGGATTTACAACGTTAAGGAGTTTACAATATTAAAAAGTCCAATTTCTCGGTATTAAGAAATTGGACTTTTTTCGTTACTTCGGAAAGGCGCCCTTTTATTGAATAAGAATTTTCTTTAAATCGCAGCGTGAATGCTGTGTTATATGACGTACCCGATTTCTTCGAGTTACTTTACACTGCTTTTCTGTTTCAATTTTCACTTCAGTAATGTATATTTCATTAAAGGCTTTTTATAAAACATCACTTACTTATTTGTTACCGAGTTGTTCCGCCAAACCGATTAGAAGTCCTTCGGTTCCACGAATGTAGCAGAGACGATACGAGTCCTCGTACTGAACAACTTCGCCAACGAGCTGAGCACCATACTTAGTAATAAGTCTGGATACCATTTCGTCAATGTCTTCAACGGTGAACATGACGCGTAGATAACCGAGGGCGTTTACAGGAGCAGTCCGGTGATCTGCTATAGTAGGTGGGGTGAGAAATCGCGAAAGTTCAATTCGGCTGTGGCCATCTGGGGTAACCATCACAGCAATCTCTACGCACTGAGAACCGAGTCCCGTTACATGGCCAGCCCATTCACCTTCGACAGTGGCTCGCCCTTCGAGGTTCAAGCCAATCTCCTCGAAGAAAGAGATTGCGTCATCAAGGGATTCTACAACGATGCCGACATTGTCCATTCTTAGTAATTTGTTTTTTGCCATAGTTTTATCTCCTTATGTGTAAAAATTTATTATCTGATCAACTTCATAATTATTCTGGTACAAATTCCTTCCAAACAAAAAACACTTTGTCGCAATTCATGATAACAAAGAGAAGTCATAGTATAGGAAAATGTGAAATTGGGTTTTCGGGTATGTCATATAGCATCTTGTTAACGAACAACACTTCGTAAACCCTCTACTATTGGAATATTCGCGAACCTTATTTCGTGAATGCCATCATGTTCAAATAGTTTCAAAAATTCGATACCGTAGTTGCTATACGATAAAACAACTTCGACTTCCCCACAAAATATTCCTGCCCTGTACTCCATTAAATGGTCCTTTAAGGAATAAGGAATGATTATTTGTTCCCTTCCGATTTCGTTCAATTGCTGAAATTGCCTTGAAGGATTTTGCCTAGTCGAACTGACACGAATATAACCGATTTTCCGCAAAATATCACCTCGTTTTGAGACAAATCTTATGAGACAATCATAACTATGATTTTATATATGCTTCATCGGTTAAAGTACTACGAGGCTGTTTTTTATGTAGTTTGCTCACTTGTAGGTGTGATGTTAATTTATTATCCAGCTGTATTTGGAAGACCTGTAATCCTCCAATGAGGTGATTAAGATACTGTCAGATAATATAAATATAGCAAATTAGTTCATAAAACAACTGGAAAAGGTTATAATGGTGCATTTAATGTATGGCATTTCCGTAAAGATACAGGGCATCATTATGTGTTGTGCAAGGGTATAAAGTTCAATATGGGGCGTGCTTCTAAAAGCTATTAAGATAGGTAGGTGTAAATGTGTTACGTGTTCAATTATCTCAATACTTACTAAAAGAGTCTCAATCTGCTCTTCATCCAGATGGAAAACGAGTGTATATGTTAAATGATGAAGGGTTATCACCTTATCCTATCTATTTAAATCAACCTATTATGATGGGTGTGGGAACGAATTGGAATCAGCATAAAGGATTTGAAGAAATCATTAAAGGATTTATAGGCGTAATTAACAAATTCCCTATGTATATGTTATTTGAAACTTATTTGTGTAGGGACTTTATTGAAGGGTTTTTAGAAGAGAATAAATTCCCGTTTGAGCTGGTTTTTACTAATAAGAAAAGGGATACGAACTTTTTTAACGTGTTAATTACTAATAGTGATGATATAACTACACTTATGAAGTATTTCTTCCAATCAGCACAAGATTCCCTCTATACGGTATTAAGTTATTCAGCGGGCTGTAAGATTATCAGCAATAATACTGGGGAGATTGGATTAAAGGCTGATAGTTTCTATCCAAGCTTTTCATTTATGTATGATGCGCAAGAATTATTTGTTATTGGTGGGGAAGAAAAGTGGTCAGATATCCATTATATAAAAAGATTTTTCCATCTTGAGCAGATTAAAGATGAGCTAACTATTGATTTAAGAAAATGAATTTAATGATGATGGGTGTTTTAATTATATAAGTCTTGGATCTAAGGAATTAAAGTTAGTTGAGCAACTTTGTGTAGCGGAAGGATTATGTGTATGTCACACCACACTAAAGACCGAAAGTGATAAAGTGTTGTGTAAATAACTAATTTGGATGACTTGAATGTATAAACCTAAAAATTTTCCTTTATGGAGAGCTTTTTTATTACAAAGAAAAGACACCCATATAAGAGTGTCTTTTCCGATAGTTTTTTAGCAGAAGCAAGAAGCTCCAACAATGATCAATAAAATAAACAATACTACTAATAAAGCAAATCCTCCAGAAAAACCGCAGCTTCCGCCGCAACTACCACCAAATCCCATAATAGTTCCTCCTTTAATTAAGAGGGGAAAACAAGGGTACACTCATGTATTTTAACGGATTCAAATTACTTTATGTTTTTTACGCAAGAATGGAGCAGGTCCTTTTGAAAATAAAGAAAAGACATCCTAAGGTGCCCTCCTCCGACTGGATAACGACATTTCATGTATTGGAGTGTGGGAACTGGTGGATAAATTGCAAATTTGTTACCAACTACTCACTCCAACATCCGCCTTCAACCACTTCACCCAATCCAAATCTTCTACCTTAAGCAAACTGAGCGAAACACCTTTCATATCTAAAGAAGTTAACAGCGTACCGACCTTTACGAATGTAATCTGTAAGCCTTCCAGCTCACATAAACGGCGAATGTCGTTTGCGAAAATGTATTGTTCCATTAATGGTGTCGCACCTAGTCCATTAATGAGGATGGCGAAGTTGTCGCCTTTTCTCCAGCGATAAATGCTTTTTAGTTTATTCATAAGTTCGATCGCTAATATTTCAGAAGAAGATAGTGCTTCTTTACGGTAACCTTTTTCCCCGTGGATACCAACGCCGTAAAACACTTCATCATCATTTAATGTGAATGAAGCTTTTCCTTGTACTGGATCATTTGCAGGGGAAAGGGCAACGCCTAATGTATGTAAGTTTCGGGTGACAGAACGGCCAAGTGTTGTTAGTGCTTCTAAAGAGTGACCTTCAAGAGCGGCTGCACCTAATATTTTTTGAACGAAAACAGTGCCAGCAACGCCACGTCTTCTTTTATTAAAAGAAGCATCATCTTCAATTGAAACGTCGTCATTTACGATGATGTGGTCAATTTGTCTTCCTTCTTCTTTGGCGATTTGTTCTGCCGCTACAAAGTTTTCTACGTCATCTTTAAAGTTTTTAATGATGAATAAAATGCTTTTGTCCTTTGGCATAAGGCGAGTTGCCGCTGCAATTTGTTCGACTGTAGGTGGAGTGAAGATACTGCCGTTTACTGCCGCTGTAAGCATTCCTTTTCCTACATAACCTATATCAGCAGGTTCGTGTCCGCTACCACCGCCGCTTATAAGGACAACGTTTTGCTTCATTTTTTCGATATCTTTTACATAAATGATGTTATGTGTTTCGTCATAGTTTACTTTGTCGTTATGTTCAAAATAAAAGCCATGCAGCATATCTTGAACAATATTTTGTACATCATTCATAATCTTTTTCATTGCTTTTGCCACCCTTTAATTACTTTGCTGATTGCTCGAGTAAAAGTAGTAATTGATTGTTTATCATATTTTTCATGAGAGAAGACATAATGGATGGATCTACTTCACATTTACTTTCAATCCAATCTTTTATCGTTCCAACGAAGCCGTGACTATAAAAGGAGGCAATCGTATTTTTTGTCTCATTCGAAAGGCTGAGTCTACAGCTCATGGATAGTTCATCAATAATCTTCATATATAAGTTTTTCGTATGCTCAAATAAATAGTGATTAAACGAGTTTTGTTCAATGACTTTAAATGCATTTCGGTAAAACTTTTGATTTTCATAAAAGTAATCAAATAATAAATCGAAAATATTTTCCCATGTTTCATAGTCGAGAAAGTCGATAATGTTTTCTTTCGTTTCTTCTCTATAAATCCAGCTTAATAGTTCAAATTTATCTTTAAAATGATAATAAAAAGTTTGCCTACGCATTTGACAGTGTAACATAATATCGCTCACTGATATTTTATGAAACGACTCTGTTTCCATTAAATGTTTCAATGAATTCGCGATTATCTTTTTAGAAATTATAGAAGAGGTCATCTTAATCATCCCTAGAATGTTAGTAATATAAGGCTGTTTTCTCAAAGATTGTTGCTGTTAAAACTAAAAGGCAGATTTAATCTACAAAACGTGTAGAATACTTTGCTATAATCAACCCAGGATATATAATTATGGTTAATCGAAAGGAGGGATAATAATGAAACAAGTAGCTCTCCATCATTTGCACAAAGAGCATAATAAACGAATAGCAGAATGTCATAAAAACCACGAAATTGAAATTCAACGTGGTGAAAATGGGAACGGTTTGTTAGCTAAATGGGAAAGATTTTTTTATAACAAGGTAATTTACCCTCTAAAGAATGTGAAATAATACCTACCTATTAAATGAATTGTCATCCTTGTACAGGTCATTTTGTATCGCATTTTAAGTCAAATACGCATTAATCTTTTTTTCTTATTCAACTAAACTGCTCCGTTAGTTACATAACAATAAACCACTGAATCTACCTAAAAAGCATCTGATTAATGATGCTTTTTATCTTTTCTTAATGCTTCAACTGTGAAATAGTTAGATTTTTGACAAGCTGAAATAAGCATTTGCTCTACTCGATTTTCAAATGCTAAGTTTTTATGTAACTCAAGCCAACGATACCAGTAGAGGTAACTATCCAAATAATACGTATCTCCACATTATTGAACACCTCCTGAAAATGCATTATATTCAACCATAATCAGTATTTTCAAGAGAGCAACAATCTATACGAAAATAGCCTAATATAAAAATCCTATCCATAAATGAGAGCGATGTCTTTAGACAGATTGTCCTTTTTGTCCGTTTACTATAAAACGCTTTCATTTTAACATGAGTAGTAAGAAGAAGATTTCAAATATATCACAATATATTAAAGGAATTGAGGGAGAATCACAATGAAAAAGATTATAAACAAACCAGAAACATTAGTAATGGAAATGTGCAACGGAATGGTTATGGCTCATCCAGAGCTTGAGTTTTTGAAAAAATATAAAGTGATTAAGAAGAAAGAAATGAATGAAAATAAAGTAACATTAATTAGCGGCGGCGGTAGTGGTCATGAGCCAGCACATGCGGGACTAGTTGGAAAAGGAATGTTAGATGCGGCAGTGTGCGGAGATGTGTTTGCTTCTCCTTCACAAATTCAGGTATATCAAGCGATTAAAGAGACGGCAAGTAAAAAAGGTACGTTATTAATTATTAAAAATTATAGCGGCGATATTATGAATTTCAAAAACGGTGCGCATTTAGCGACTGAAGATGGAATTGAAGTCGACTACGTAAAAGTGGACGATGATATTGCGGTAGAAGATAGTCTGTACACAGTAGGACGTCGCGGTGTTGCGGGAGTTATTTTCGTTCATAAAATTGCCGGTGCAGCAGCGGAAGCAGGTATGGATTTGGGAGCGGTGAAAGCTATCGCTGAAAAGGCAGCTGCTAACGTGCGTACAATCGGTTTAGCGTTAACTTCTTGTACAGTTCCAGCGAGCGGATCACCTACTTTCACACTTGCGGAAGACGAAATGGAATACGGCGTAGGTATTCACGGTGAACCAGGAATTAAGCGTGAAAAAATGCTGTCAGCTGATGAATTAGCTAACCGTATGACAAATGATTTAATGAAAGATTTAGGAGTAAAAGATGGCGAGGAAATCGCGCTTCTAGTAAATGGTTTTGGCGGAACACCACTGCAAGAACTTTACCTATTTAACAATGCAGTTACGAGAGAACTAGCTGCAAGAAACATTAAAATTAATAGAGTATTCGTCGGTAACTATATGACGAGTATTGATATGGCAGGTATGTCTTTAACAGTAATGAAATTAGATGACGAGCTAAAAACATTACTATCGAAAGAGTGTAATACACCAGCGTTTAAAGTAGATGGACCAGTTGAAAGTGTAGAGTATGTTAATGTGCTTGAAGATGTAGAAGAGAAGGAAGTTTCCTTTGAAATAGAAACAGCGGAAGAGCACGCTGTTATGAAAGATAATGTAATTACATTAAACAATATGGTTTATCTCGTTGATAAAATGAGTGACATCATTATTAAAAATGAAGTACCGTTCTGTGAGTTAGATACACATGCAGGTGACGGCGACTTCGGAATGAGTGTTGCAAAAGGATTTAAGCAATTAAAACGTGAATGGCATTCTATTGTAGAACAAGAGAATGTAACGATCGGATCGTTCCTTGACGGTTGTTCTATGATTATTATGGAACATTGCGGCGGCGCTTCTGGTCCGATTTGGGGCGGTGCGTTCCGCGCAGCTAGTAAAGCAGCAGGCGAAAAACGTGAGCTAACAGTAGGAGAGTTCGCTGAAATGTTACAAGCAGCACTGCAAGGTATACAATCTATCGGTGAAAGATCGTTCGGAAGAGGAGCGGTAGTTGGTGATAAAACGCTTGTTGATGCACTTGCTCCATGTGTAGACTCTTGGTTAGATAGCGCTTCAAACGAAGTAGACGTAAAAACTGCCTTTGAAAAAGGAGCAGAAGCAGCGGTTAAAGGAGCAGAGTATACGAAAGAAATCGTCGCTCGCATGGGCCGCGCAGGTACAGTTGGTGAAAGAAGTTTAGGCTATCCTGATGCAGGTGCGCATGCACTTGGAGTTATCTTTACGGAGATTTCGGGTAGTTTGAGATAGAAATTAGAAGATTCCCTCTGCTTTAAGGTGGAGGGGATCTTTCTGTATAGTTGATTGGTAACTTCTCTAGGTGCTCTTTCTACAAAAATATGTATATTTATAAATATTAAGATAAGAATTTTAAAAGAAACAACGTGAGTTCATTTAAATATGGGATTCAGGTTGTTTAGTTGTGTTTTTGAAAAACTGACCAATTGATAGAAATTACTTCAAAAGGTGGTGTTTATTATTTTGGGCTTCAAAATTATGGTTGGCCACCTTCTGAAGTGGTTTGAGTGGGATAAAGAGATTATTCCAGGTTCTGGTGGAAAGATAAAATAAAAGAGAATATAGCGCATATATTTCGAGCAGAATTGTATTTTATGCTGTTAGCCCAAACAATTGATGGATGAATTCTTTCTGATTTTGAACAGACTGATCCCGTAAATCAATCTGTTCTTTTTTAATCATATGCATAGCTTCTACTCCTGCAAGAATGGATGTAGCTGTGCCAAAAGACTTGAACCCTAACATAGAACGCACACGTTTCTTAATAAAACGATGATTTTGTTCCACTATATTATTGAGATATCTAACTTGTCTTAGCTTAATGCCTTCAGGCATATGATTTTCTTCTTTCAACGCTTGAATTGCTACAGGATAGGCAGGGTTCTTATCTACTGTTATCACGCGAGGTTTAGAAACGTACGAAAAAGCCAGGGCTTTCTTGAAAAAGCACTTGGCGGCTTGTTTATCTCTTGATTTACTTAGATGAAAATCAATGGTATTCCCTTTTGAATCAACGGCACGATATAAATACATCCATTGCCCTTTTACTTTAATATAGGTTTCATCGACTCTCCATGAATCATTGGTTGATTTTAGATGATGTCGTACTTTCTCTTCTAATTGAGGTCCATATTGATGAACCCAGCGCATAATCGTTGTGTGAGAAATGGATAATCCTCTTTCCTCCATCATTTCCACCAAGTTACGGAAACTCAAATTGTACCGTAGGTACCACCTTACTGTTAATAAGATTAGTTCAGGCTGATAATGTTTCCACTTGAATAGGTTTTGCTTTTCCATACTGATCAGGTCCTTTTTTAGAGTACTAGTATCAGTATGTCCAAGTTTCAGAGATTAGTTACATAAATCTTATAGTTTTTGCACCAGAACCCTATTTCTTCTGTGTTTAAATCAATGAATTTTAAAAAGGTTTCTGTGGGTATGCTATGAAAATATTAATTTAATTTTGGTTTAAGGTGAGCTTCGCAATTTCAATCCAGCCTTTTGATCTTTAGTGATACTCTTGAAAGAATTTTGTTACAGTTTTGAAAGAAAATTGAAAGATGTTTAAGATAAGATGGGTTTACTGATATTCGTTTTATGTTACAACAAGGGGGAACTACAATATGAAATTACGAAATCAATTATTATTGATGAATATATTAAGCACCAGTATTATGCTAATTGCTATTTGGTATAGCGAAATGAAAATGTTACTTAGACCAGAACAAACGCAATTATTTATAGGAATTGTAATCGTAGCAATGGCGTTTTCAACGATGATTTACTGGATATTAACACGCCCTATTACGGAATCGATTCAAAATTTAATTGCATTAACAAAACAATATAGTGATAGACAATTTGGAACGATGTATAGGATTGGGTATGGACCACAAGAGTTTAAAGAATTAGCGACTGCTTTTCAACAAATGGCTAAAAATTTAGAGGAAGGGTTTATTCAGTTAGAAGAAGGAGAGAAAGCGCGTACAGAGCTTATTGCGAATATTTCACATGATTTACGAACACCTATAGCTAGCATACAGTTGATGATAGAATCATTACAAGATGATGTAATTGAGAACCCCGAAATGAAGGCGCAGTGCTTAACGACAATCCATAAAGAAATACAAAGATTAAGTGGACTTATCAATGATTTATTTGATCTTTCTAAGTTGGAACTTGGACAAGAAGATTTTTATCCAAGTTTTACACATATGGATCGTATTCTATTAGAAGTGCTAGATTCGCATTCTATTTTATTAAAAGAAAAACAGATCCATTTACAATTACGCGTTTCTGATACATTGCCTAAACTCTGGATTATGCCTTGTAAGATAGCACGGGTTATCAGTAATTTGTTACATAATGCGATTCGATATTCTCCAGTATGTGGAGCAATCGAGTTAATTATAGAGGAAAATAAGCAGAAGCAGCATGTTCAATTCATTTTACGTGATGAAGGAAAAGGCATTGCTTATAGTGATCAACTGCGCATATTTGAACGCTTTTTTAGAACAGATCCATCAAGAAGTTCACAATCTGGAGGGTCCGGACTTGGATTAGCCATTGCACAATCGTTAATTGAAATGCACAAAGGTGAAATTGGTGTGCAAGATCGTTCAGATGGTAAACAAGGAAGTGAATTTTGGTTTACTCTTCCTGTTACCTCAGAAAAGAAATAAGGTTATGAAAGACTTTTGTAACATTTATGAAAGGGATTTGAAAGGTATTTAAATTAAACTGAACTTCCGAAAATGAAATTCGGATGAAGTATGTAGATAAAAAACAAATAAAAAGCGAGGAATGACATTATGAATGGAAAAGCAACAAAAAGGGTAAAAAAGATCCTCCCTGTAGGAATTGGAAAGAAGGTAATCTCTGCAACAGCAGCACTAGGTATTCTTTTTTCTATGGCTCCTGTAGCAGAAAATAAGGCTAGCGCAGGGATAGGTGCAGTAGTAGATATAGGTATTACTGTATTAGGTGCTGTAGCAAATACTTATGAAACACTTGGACTAGCCCCTGGGGATCGAGACCCAGGCACTCACATTGATGTATATGCAGAAAACGAAACTTACCAGGCTCCTACTTTTACATCTGGGGAATTTAATATTTCCATGTATCATACACAAGGTGATGTGAATTTTCTTAAACCAGTTAAAGTACGCTATCCAAATGGAAGAATTGAAACTCATCAACTAAAATCTGGGCAACAGCTTAAAATTACTGAAGCAGGTGCAATTATAGATTTAAACCCTAATGCAGCTAATGTCTCAGAACACGATCTTCTTTACATTACACAAGCACAATTAGACGAAGGAAAGACTGGAGTTGTGATAAATCAAGGCCAACATGCATTTGTAGAAAAAGCATCTGGTAAAAACCCAAGATTTCTTGGTCCACTTTACAAAAAATATTCCGGCGACTCCTTTGGCGATTGGACGGTGATTGCTAGAAATTCAGATTACCTATTTGATCAGATAGCAAATAAATTATCAGATGAGCAAAAACGATTGATAACATTGACTTCAAAGCCAGTAGATAAAGATGTCCTTAACAACTATGTTAATAATGATCCTAAAGCTCGTGCAGATTTTTATGATCGATTATCTGATATATTGGCGGAGCGTACTAACGTCCTAGAGACATCTATGGCACTGCCATTCATTACACTAAATGACGGTAAATCTTATCAAATTATCCCTTATAAAAAAGGAACGAATAAAGTAATCGTAAAAACAGGTTCAAAATATCTTTCAGGAAAAGAAGGAAACGGACTTCAATATTCCGATTCGCTTGGCGATGATGAAGTGTTTGAACTTGTTCAGATAGGAAATTCTAACGATGGTAAATTTCAGTTCCGTTTGAATAACAAGAATGGAGTAAGTTTAGCTGGTAATCAGTATATTTCTGGATTCGCTACGGATTGGAGTTTCAAATCTGAAATTCGTTTCGATGATAAAAGCAACAATGAAATTAACAATTGGTTAATAGAGTGGTATCCGGGTAAAGAAAATGAGAGACAGAAGTATGATGAAGTACAGGCTATAGCTGATGAAAAAGATTCTACTAAATGGATTGCAAAAGATTCCTCTGGAAACGTGATAAAGAACAGTTGGATAAACCGAGGTGATGGGTATTCCTTTACAGATGCTGAAGGAGTCATTTTGACAGGCTGGCAAGAAATTAAGGGGAAGACTTATTATTTCTCAGCGCCTTATGGCTACATGGTTGCTGGAAATGGAAGTGATTCACAGATTGAGAATAAATACTACTACTTTAATGATGATGGTGTTTTACAACGATCAACCTGGGAGGGAGATTCCTATGCCGATGCTTCTGGAGCATTCGTTAAAGAAGGTCTAAAAGAAGTAGATGGTAAAATTTATTACTTCCAAAATTACAATGTAAATAAAAAGGAAGTACGTATAGAAGATCGAGGGGTTATCCTTCACTTTTCCGACAAAGGTGTGCTTGAGAGAGTTTCTGATCTAAATGGAAAAGTTATAGACAGCGTTGTTAATGTTGAGTTGGACAACAAAATATTATCATTTAAGCATGACGGTTCGCTTTATAAAACAGGGCTCAACAAAAGTGAACAACTACTGGAATATTATAGTTTAGAAGATGGAATTTTCTATACCGGTTGGAAAATGATAGACGGTAAAAGATACTATTTCACAAATGGTCGCAATTACACGTTCAATGCTTATGAAAACATTGACGGAAAAAAATATTATTTTCATGAAGATGGATCAGTTAATCGCGCAGGATTTGAAAAAATCGATGGTAAGCTATACCATTTTGACAATAACGGCGTAGC
The DNA here is from genome assembly GCF_016892495.1 of Bacillus sp. RIT 809. Taxonomy (NCBI): domain Bacteria; kingdom Bacillati; phylum Bacillota; class Bacilli; order Caryophanales; family Bacillaceae; genus Bacillus; species Bacillus sp. RIT 809. The sequence continues at coordinate 81,080 of NZ_JAFEMR010000010.1, forward strand.
ACAAACGGGCTGGCAAACGATCGATAATAAATATTATTACTTCGATGAAAATGGGGCAGCTAAAACAGGGTGGTTCCAAGTTGGTGGTGGATATAGACCTTTCCCTCTTGCATACGGATACCTTTGGTATTGTGCTAGAGAAGATGGTTCCCTTTATTCAGACGGTTGGTTTAAAATTGATGGTAAAGATTATCACTTTGACCAGTGGGGACATAAAATGTAATAACATAATGATAGTTTGAAAAGTTAGCCTATACGTATAAAAATGGGTCATGACATGGACTGAGTTTATTTTCCATGTTATGATCCGTTTTAGTTTTTTTAGGTATACTCCCTATTATTGCTTGCCAATTCGATTCTTTGAGACTGAATAAAACATAGATATTTTTACTCAATTGAAATCATGCTATGAAGCCTTGAGAATTCTTTGCTGTACAAAAATGACCACCATTAAAAAATAAGACATAATTAAATTTGTATGATATTGGAGGTGTAACAAAATGAAACAACTACATATAAGATTATCTCTCATACAATTATTTCTTCTAGTTTTGAATCTATTTATATTTTCTTCAGCCCTGCCATTTTTACCTTGGTTTGTTGAAAATGCTTTTGGTTAGATAGGTATCTTGGCGGTTCTGGTGCAAAAACTATTTTATGAAACTAGATACCGTGATAAAATTCTAGTTGCTGTGTATCTAATCATAAAAAGTAAGTTTCTTTGTTAAAGAGTTTTGTAATCTTTATATTTTGGAAATAGTTCATACTTTTTAGAGAGAATGAAATTAATAGGTTTTTATAGTAAAAGTATTTGCGTAATTTTCAGATGAATATAGGGGGTGACTGTGAATGCCCGAACCATTAAAGAAAAATAGTCGCTATATGGTTGGATTGGACAGTCTAAGGGGCCTAGCCATACTAGGTGTCATTTTGTATCATATCAATTTTAATTGGATGCCCGGTGGATTTTTAGGTGTCACTGTATTCTTTGTACTTTCCGGTTATTTAATTACAGATATTCTGGCTATAGAATGGAAGAATAATAAGAGAATTGACCTGAAGAAATTCTGGCTTAGTAGGGCAAGGAGATTACTTCCTGGAATGCTTATCATGCTCATCGTCACCTTAGCATGGATTACAATTTTTCATAGTTCTTTACTTGTAAAAATGCGAGGAGACTCACTAGCTGCTTTATTATATTTTAGTAATTGGTGGTATATTTATCATAAATTATCTTATTTTGATAGCTTTAGTCAGCTTTCCCCGCTAAATCACTTTTGGTCGTTAGCTGTTGAGGAACAATTTTATGTGGTCTGGCCATTCGTTATTAGTTTGGGGTTTTATTACATAAAAAAACAATCACGCATGATCTTATTTATTTGTCTAGGAGCGATTGCTTCCGCTTTAGCAATGGCAATCCTATATGAGCCAGGCTCTGACCCGAGTAGAATTTATTACGGTACTGATACACGGGCTTTTTCTTTACTAATTGGAGCGGCACTTGCCTTAATTTGGCCAAGCAGTAGGCTTGCGAATAAAATTATTCCGCAAGCACGTCTAATTCTTGATGTCATTGGGGGACTTGCTCTTATCATCATTCTCATTATGTTTTGGAGGACGAATCAATATGAGCCGTTTCTATACCGTGGGGGAATGGTTCTTTTATCACTGGCTACTGCCTTGTTAGTCGCTAACCTCGCTCATCCGGCTAGCAGAATCGCACAATTTTTGAGATTTAGACCACTGCGTTGGATGGGGGTACGATCATATGGGATATATCTTTGGCATTATCCGATTATTACATTGACGACTCCGAAGGTAAATGCTGGGGAGTTTTCGTCTACAAGAGCAATTCTTCAATTTCTTCTTATTATAATTGTTGCACAAATTTCGTGGAAGTTTATTGAAAATCCAATACGAAAAGGCGCATTGAAGAATATTCGGATTAAGAACTTGAAAATAAGAAACTTAACTTTAAGTGGTAAGTTAGCTTTAATATGTGCAGTATGCATTTCTTCGATAGCTACTTTTGGATTAACAACAGCTAGTAAAGAAAAGGAGAATCCTCAAAAAGAAAAGGTGGAAGCAGTGCAAGAAGAACAGGCTAAACATCCAGTTGCAGTTTGGGAAAAACCAGCCGATGAACCACCTCAAAATAAAGAAGAACAAAAAGAAGAGAATCCCGCACAGCCTAAAGATCCTCTAACAGTTACAGCTGTAGGAGACTCAATCATGATTGATATTGCTCCGTATTTAAAAAATGCTTTTCCTAATATTAGGATTGATGCGAAAATAGGAAGGCAAATGTCACAGGCAATCTCTGCTGTGGAACAGCTAAAGAATGAGGGGAACTTAGGAAGTCATGTCATTATTGGATTAGGTACAAATGGAGCCTTTACCAAGGAGCAATTAGCATCATTAATTGAAGTAATCGGGAATGAACGTAAAATTATATTAATCAATACGAGGGTACCACGTCCGTGGGAATCGCTGGTGAATGAGAAGTTAAAAGAAGCAGCATCATCTTACAAAAATGTGGTGTTAGTTGATTGGTATTCAGCAAGTGCTGGAAATAAGGCGTACTTTGAACCAGATGGCGTACATTTAACGAAAACAGGTGCAGAAGCATATGCTGCTCTTGTAGCAAAAGAAGTGAATCAATAGGGGTACGGAAACGACTCTGGCGCAAAGATTTACAAACATAAACTTGGCTCAAGGGCATATGGCTTGAATTTAAATTAGTAATGCATTTATAGGAAAAGGTGAAGGAACATATTGGTCCTTCACCTTTTTTATTTTTTATAAAAAGATTTCAAAACTTTTAGTTTTTGGGGTTCGGGTGCAAAGATTGTATTTATTTGAAAGAGGTATATAGATGCCTAATGGAATCTATTCTTATGCAGCCATTCCGAATAGTTGATGAATAAACTTCACTTCATTTTGGACAGACTTGTCCCGTAAAATAAGTTGGCCTTTTTTAATGATATGCATCGCTTCTATTCCTGAAAGAATAGATTTAGCTGTACGAAAAGATTTCAATCCTAGCATTGAACGAACTCTCTTTTTAATAAAACGATGATCTTGCTCTACAATGTTATTAAGGTATTTTACCTGCCTTATTTGGATGCCTACAGGCATCTTTTTCTCTGTCTTCAACTCTTCAATCGCTATAGGATAGGCCGGGTTTTTGTCCACTGTAATCACACGGGGCTTTGAAACATGAAAAGACTGCAAAGCTTTCTTGAAAAAACGCTTTGCAGCCCTATGATCTCTTGTTTTGCTTAAATGAAAATCAATTGTATTTCCTTTCGAATCAACAGCACGATATAGGTACATCCATTGACCTTTGACTTTCACATACGTCTCATCGACTCGCCAAGAATCATTGGTTGACTTAAGATGACGTCGTACTCGCTTATCTAATTCGGGACCATATTGATGAACCCATCGCATGATAGTTGTATGAGCAAGGGATAGCCCGCGTTCTTCCATCATTTCGACTAAATCACGAAAACTGAGGTTATACCGTAGGTACCATCTCACGGTTAATAAAATAATATCCGGTTGATAATGTTTCCACTTGAATAGATTTTTCTTTTCCATACCAATCACATCCTTTTTTAGAGTACTAGTATCAGTATGTCAAAGTTTAGGAGGTTACTTACAAGCGTTTGGAGTGTTTGCACCAGAACTAAATTAAGTGTGATAGAGTGATAGATTGAAAGGAAAAAACTTTTTCAATAATCTTCTGATAATTCAAAGGGTAATTAGAATATAAATAGAAAAGGAATTCAATAGGATTCCTTAGGTGGTAATCATTTATTTACTGCCAAAAAAATAAGTGAATCGAGCCAATATGACTATTGCACTTGAAATAAATAACAGCTTTTTTGTAAAGTGAATCTGCATAAACTGATTCAGAATCTTATAAGAATCCATATGAAAAGTATTCATACAAATAACAAACAGTCCAAGTTGCAATGAGAAACTTGGGCTGTTTGTTATTTCCTTTCCTAGCACTACTCTATCGCCATCGAAACAAAAGAACGAGTGATCCCACTTTATAGTTATGCGCAAAACATAAACCAGCAGAACCTTTGTATTTTGCTATCCTACGTATTTCACCCTGCACAAAAAAATATTTCTCAACATTTTATTTGTTGAAAAAGATTGAATATTCTCTATAAAGAGAATATTATGTTGCTATCGGCAAAAAAAATGATAATTCGCAGACACTGGGGAGGAAATACATTGAAAAAGAATAAGAAGTTAAAACCTTTATCAGTTTTAGCAACAGCGGCAGTACTAAGTAGTAGTTTTGCTTTTGGAAGTCATGCAGCTTATGCTGAGACACCACCAACATCATCTCTACCAATAGATGAGCATTTAATACCGGATGAGCGTTTGGCAGAAGCGCTAAAACAAAGGGGAGTAATTGATCAATCTGCATCACAAGCTGAGACGTCAAAGGCTGTCGAAAAATATGTTGAGAAAAAGAAAGGGGAAAACCCTGGTAAAGAAATCTTGACAGGAGATAGTCTTACGCAAGAAGCTTCTGATTTTATGAAAAAAGTAAAAGATGCAAAAATGAAGGAAAATGAACAGGCGCAGCAGCCTACAGTAGGGCCAGCAGCTGGACAAGGTGCTGGATTGAATTCTAGTAAATTAAATGGAAAAGTACCTACTGCACCAGCGAAGCAAGAAGAGTACAACGGTGCTGTTCGAAAAGATAAAGTACTTGTTTTACTTGTAGAATTTAGCGATTTTAAGCATAACAATATTGATCAAGAGCCAGGATACATGTATTCTAAGGACTTTAATCGTGAACATTATCAAAAAATGTTATTTGGTGATGAACCATTTACGTTATTTGATGGATCGAAGATTAATACATTTAAACAATTTTATGAAGAACAATCTGGCGGGAGCTACACAGTTGATGGAACTGTAACGGAATGGCTTACTGTTCCAGGGAAAGCTTCAGATTACGGTTCGGATGCGGGTACTGGTCATGATAATAAGGGTCCTTTAGGGCCACGTGATTTTGTGAAAGAAGCATTAAAGGCAGCGGTAGCAAAAGGAATTAATTTAGCAGACTATGATCAATTCGATCAATATGATCAAAATGGTGATGGAAATAAAAACGAGCCAGATGGCATTATTGATCATTTAATGGTTGTACATGCTGGCGTGGGTCAAGAAGCTGGCGGCGGTAAATTGAAAGATGATGCGATTTGGTCTCATCGTTCAAAACTTGGATCAAAACCATATGCGATTGATGGCACAAAATCTTCTGTTTCAAATTGGGGCGGAAAGATGGCTGCATACGATTATACAATCGAGCCTGAAGACGGAGCGGTTGGTGTGTTTGCGCATGAGTATGGTCATGATTTAGGCTTACCAGATGAGTACGATACAAAGTATTCAGGACAAGGTGAACCTGTTGAGTCATGGTCTATTATGAGCGGCGGCAGCTGGGCTGGAAAAATTGCAGGAACAGAGCCAACAAGTTTCTCACCACAAAATAAAGAGTTTTTCCAAAAGAATATGAAGGGCAACTGGGCGAATATCGTTGAGGTAGATTATGATAAACTTCGCACAGGAGTCGGTGTTGCAACATATTTAGATCAAAGTGTTACAAAATCAAAACGACCAGGAATCGTTCGTGTTAACTTACCAGACAAAGATATCAAAAATATCGAATCGGCATTTGGTAAGAAGTTTTATTACAGCACAAAAGGAAATGACATTCATACAACACTTGAGACACCAGTATTTGATTTAACAAATGCAACGAATGCTAAGTTCGATTATAAGGCATTCTACGAACTTGAAGCGAAGTATGATTTCCTTGATGTATATGCGATTGCAGAAGATGGAACGAAGACACGTATTGATAGAATGGGCGAAAAAGATGTAAAAGGCGGCGCGGATACAACTGATGGTAAGTGGGTTGATAAAACTTACGATTTAAGCCAATTCAAAGGGAAAAAAGTAAAACTGCAATTTGAGTATTTAACAGATATTGCAGTAGCTTATAAAGGATTTGCGTTAGATAATGCAGCATTAACTGTAGATGGCAAAGTTGTTTTCTCTGATGATGTAGAAGGCCAGCCAGCAATGACATTAAAAGGATTTACTGTATCTAACGGATTGGAACAGAAAAAAAATAACTACTATGTAGAGTGGAGAAATTACGCTGGTTCTGACACGGCGTTACAACATGCGCGTGGCCCAGTGTTTAATACAGGAATGGTTGTATGGTATGCGGATCAAAGCTTTACAGATAACTGGGTAGGCGTTCATCCAGGTGAAGGATTCTTAGGAGTAGTAGATTCTCATCCAGAGGCAATCGTAGGAACATTAAACGGACAACCGACTGTGAAGAGCAGTACGCGTTATCAAATTGCCGATGCGGCATTCTCATTTGATCAAGCGCCAGCATGGAAAGTGAATTCGCCAACTCGCGGTATCTTTGACTATAAAGGATTACCAGGAGTTGCAAAATTTGATGATTCTAAGCAGTACATCAACAGCATGATTCCAGATGCAGGACGTAAGTTGCCGAAACTAGGATTGAAGTTTGAAGTAGTAGGTCAAGCTGAAGACAAGTCTGCAGGTGCAGTTTGGATTCATCGATAGAATAAGGTGAAATTAAGAGGGAGCTGCCTCATAAGTTGGTGAAACCGACTTATGGACAGCTCTCTTCTTATTGTAGAAACAGGGCAGTTTAGTTTAGGAACCAGTTCATTGGAAAGCAATTCGTTGAAAGTGAAAGAGACTATAGTAAAAAATATATAGACTATCAAATATGGAAATGGAATTAAAACTCTATACTTTCGGAATTTTTTACACGGGCAAACCATTGACCTATTATCTCGTTATGATGCTTAATAATTTGAGACGCCGGTAATACTGTAGAATTATATGTACTATGTCCATTCTTTACAAGAGTAACGTCATATCCTAAGCTGTATGCACGCCGGCATGTTGCATCTATGCAAATTTCAGATTGAATTCCTGCTATAACAACTCGGTTTATATTTCTCATTTCCAGCTCTTGTTGAAGACTCGTTTTATGAAAAGAATCCGGATGATTCTTTTCAAGAACGACATCTCCTGTTGCTGGAGCAATTGATTTATGAATTTCCCATCCAGGTGTCCCTTGTCTAAGCGAGGAACCAGACTTCCCGTTAAACTTCATATAAAAAATAGGGGCTGAAGCAGAACGTGCTTTAGAAATCAATAATTGAATAACTCTTAATAATTCCGTTCTATTATATAGGACTTTTCTCTCCTCAAATGAACCTACCTGTACATCAATAATAAGGAATGCTGTACAGCTTTTCATCATAAATACCCTCCTAATACTTGGTTCAAAAATACAAAAGTGAAATATATGTAAACTACAATGCTATGCATATTTAATGTATCCAAAAGTTCCAAAGAATATTGCATGGAGGTATGAAGTGGATTCCAATAATTACAATTTGTAAAACTGTTTTAAATAAAGGATATGAAATTGGCAATCATACAATGAATTATGTTAAAAGGTATGTTCTCAGGATTATATTGCGATTTTAATGGAGATAGTATTGTTTTTTAGGCTACATTTTGGCGAAATAAAAGCTCAAAAAGCGATATGTATATTAACAATGTTACATTCGTGTTTTTCTTTTTATTTATCCCGCATTAACGGGCAGTAAAACTCCCACCTTAAAATGCGGCTGGAACAAAGAAGTTAGGTGGGGGATCAACTGCCCGTAAAAGCCCGATTGATGAGGGCTAATAATCAGTGGGGGATGAACAAAACCCCCACTGATTAAAGTTTCACTTTATATATTCGCAAGTAAAATAGCATAATATCAGTATGAATCCCTATAGTAATATGAATTTTTGCATATTTTTAAATTCAGTATATCCTCTGAAAACTTTTGATTGTATAATGTGTTTTGTCATATTCTTTTAGATTTTTCGACAAAAAATAAAAAAAAATAGAAGACGTATTGGGAGAAGGCATTATGTACACAAAACTATTAAAATCAATTACATCATTATCACTAATAGGTGGTGCTTTATTATATACAAATGGCAGTGATGTGAAAGCTGCTGAAGCAGGCGTTTTTTCTGATGTACCTACATCGCATTGGTCGTATCCGGCGATTAAAGATTTAGCGGGCAAAAATATTATTTCAGGTTATGGAAATGGGATATTTGGTTTTGGAGATGTTGCGACGAGGGAGCAAGTTGCAGCTTTAATTTATCGAGTGCTAGTGCCGAATAAGCAAGGCGGTTCGTTTAGTAATGATGGAACTCGTTACGTATTAAAAGATGGCTCTACGTTTAAAAATCCTTACGGTGATATTAATCGAGATTCTACAATGTTTCCAGAAGAGGTATTAACTTTAACGAATTTAGGGGTTTTTAAAGGTGATGAAAATGGCCGATTTAGACCTAAAGCTTCTGTGAGTCGTGCGGAAATGGCACAAATTCTTACAAATGCTTTTCATCTTGCTGCTAAACAAAAACATACATTTAATGATGTTCCAAGTCCATTTTGGGCAGAAAATGCGATTAGTGCGGTGCAATCAAACGGAATCGCAGATGGTACAGGCAACGGGGAATTTGAACCATATGCCACAGTAACACGTGAACAGTATGTACAGTTTTTATATAAAACTTTGAAATATAAAAATACTGATGTAAAGGATACAGGAGATGCGGCATTATTAACAGCATTCAAAAATGAAGTACAAAAGCGTATTAATACATACGAAACGAATATTACACTTCCATATTACACGAGAAATAGTAATAAAGAAGAAGTTATGAATACACTTTTTAACGCATATAAAGAAGTCGCAAATAAAAATGAGTATACAAATTATAATAGATCGAATGTTTCATACTCACTATCTGGATCGCCCGGGAATTATACGTTTACGCTACATATTACATATCGCGAAACGAAAGAACAAACCGAGTATGTGATGAAAGAAGCGAAAGCGATCGTTTCTTCTATTATTCAAGTCGGTATGGATGATCATGAAAAAGTGAAGGCGGTTCATGATTACGTAGTAAAACATGTTTCTTACGATACGTCTTATAAAGCGTATACAGCATATGAGGCACTCGCGAATCGTTCTGCCGTTTGCCAAGGTTACACCCTATTAACCTATCAATTATTAAAAGAAGCTGGAATTGAGAATCATTTTGTAGTAGGAACTGGAGGCGGTCAGCCTCATGCGTGGAATTTAGTTAAAATCGATAACAAATGGTACCATCTTGATACAACATTCGATGATCCAATACCTGATAAACAAGGGCGAGTAACATATTCTTATTTCAACTTATCAGATGAACAAATTGCAAGAAATCACGAGTGGAACCGCGGGGACTATCCGCAGGCTACAACAAATTATTATGATACACTTACAAATAAAATTGCAGCGGGTAGCTCTAAAACAACTGCATACGAGCAAATATTAAAAGATACAAAACTAAATTATTTAGCAAACGAGTACGTTGCGAATAACTATGCTGAGTTAAAAAATAAAATGCAGCAGCGCTATAGCGCAAAGCCAGAGAAAATTGAAGTGCTTTATAAGCAATCAATGAATGGTGCACTGCAAGATGTGAAAAAGGCAATTGGGGAAATCGATTATCCGCAAGGGGCAAATCGAGTTTCGTATAGAGCGGAGTCTTATAATGCGAAAGAAGGATACTCTTTAGTGACGATTACGTTTACGTATTAAAAACAGCCTAGATCCATATAAGGGGTCTAGGTTGTTTTTTTATACCTTAATTTGACATATACAGTTAGACTGTATAAAATGAAACTATATAGTTTAACTGTATAGTTTGACTATATATTAATCGTTATATTGGAGGTCTTTATGAATAGGGATAAAAATTTACCATTAACGGAAACAACGTATTACGTTCTTTTAGCTTTATTAGAGCCAGCTCATGGATATTTAATTATGCAAAAGGTGGAGGAACTTAGTGATCATCAAGTGAAAATCGCAGCGGGTACATTGTATGGGGCGGTTGAAAATTTATTAAAGCAACAATTAATAGAGTCGGTAAAAAGTGAAGATAAACGAAGAAAAGTGTATGTCATTACGGAACGAGGGAAAGAAGTATTACATTTAGACTTTATGAGAATGCAGCACATTGTTGGAGTTACAAAAAGCTTATTAAATGTATAGTTAGGGGGAAGCGATGATGTGGAGATTGAAATTCTTTTTAGACTTTGAGAAAGAGGAGAAATGGTTAGAAGAGATGGCTTGGAAAGGCTATCAACTAAAAAGTAATACATTCGGTTATAGATTTAAAATCGCAGAACCGGAAGATGCGAAAATTAAAATAGACCATAGAGTATTTAATAGACGGAGTGACTTTATTAATTATTGTACGTTATTTGAAGATAGTGGCTGGAAGCATATAGCCGGTAAATGGTGGGCAGGCACGCAATATTTTAAAAAGATAGATGAGGAAAGTGAAGACGACATTTTTTCAGATCAAATGTCACGAGCAGGGAAGTATAAACGTTTATCTAAGACATTTTTAGAATTAGCAATATGTTATTTGCCGATATTAATCCTATTTATGTCTAATAGTACAATTAATTTAGGAGCACTTGTAAATCCGAAAGAACTATACTTTACACCAGGGCTATGGGATAAGCAAGGCACAGCATTTTTAGGGTCATTCTTATTTGAAACACCATTTGCATTAATGAGGGGCATTTCATGGTTGTTTATCCCAGCTGCGATTGGTATGTTTTTCTTTTTCTCATATAAAGCAAATCGATTGTATGAAGAGAGAAAATGATAGGAGAAATCCCCTTAAAGCTGATGCTTTGAGGGGATTTTTTTGAATTTGTAAATGGTGTACTTGTTTAGCTTGATGGGCATGTGGTACTACCCTAAATAACAATAAAATCCTTCGAAAATTAATATAGTTTTTTAAAAATAGAGATGATATGATGGATAATCATACCATTTTTTCACTTCATTTATGATTTTACAGTAGGATACCTTTATATTTAGATAATGTAAATAAGGGGTATATTAGTAACAGGGGGAGAATAATGAAAAAGTTATTACAAGAAATTATAAATTGGATCAGTATGACCGATGAACAGATTGTTATTGGCATTTCAGGACACGGTGCTGCCGGAAAAACAACGTTCGCCAATAAGCTCATAAACCAATTAAATCAAAATAAAGTGAATTATATTAATACAGATCCATACATTGTTAGTTCAAATGTACGAAAGTATACAAATATCCACTATACATATCAGAATGAAAATCATTATGATAAAATGACAGCTTGTCATCCATCAGCCCATCATTTGTCTGCGTTAGAAAGAGATGTTCAAATGGTAAGAGCTGGTTTAGATTTTTATACAATGGATACACATTATATAAAAAGTGAGTTAATTTCTTCGAAAAATAAGGTGACGATTGTAGAAGGAATGAGTGTCGCATTTATTAATCCAAATTTATTTGATTTGAAAATTTACTTCTATACAGATGGAGACACAGAATTAATGAGAAGGTCTAGCCGTGATATTATTGAAAGAGGAGCCGATATTAATTACTTAAGGAAGTCTCATGAAGAACGTCGGATTCAGTATGAAGTGTTTATGCATCCGTATAGTCAACGTTTTAATATTATTATCAAAAATTCCAATGAAACAATATGTTTAGAAAAAAATACATTTGAGTTTTATAAAGTTTAAATACAAATACTTTATTTACTAAAATAGCAAGTTAGTGAATAAATTGTTCATATTTTTTCGGAAGGAGGTTAAGCAATGAGAGCACCGTATCAAGTATTGATATTTCCTTATATAAAAACTGACGATTCCATTCAATATGCTATTTTTAATCGAAGTGATTATGGTTATTGGCAAGGAATAGCTGGTGGTGGAGAAGATGGTGAGACTCCTATTGAATCAGCAAAACGGGAAGCGTTTGAAGAGGCTGGTATTACAAGAGAAAGTCCATATATAAAACTAGATTCTGTGTCTTCACTACCAGTAGAGGATGTAGTTGGTGAATTTCTTTGGGGGGAAGATGTTTATGTAATAAAAGAATTTTCTTTTGGAGTTAAAGTTCCTACAAAAAATATTAAATTATCTAAAGAACACTTCAATTATAAATGGCTGTGCTTTGAGGAAGCCGTAACGCTTTTAAAATGGGATAGTAACAAAACGGCTTTGTGGGAATTAAACAAAAGGCTGTTAAAATAATTAAAGTGTTAGTTAACAAAGCCGATAGTGGAGCGAGAATTAAACAACTTAAAACAGCTTTGCTACATTACCTATGTAGCAAGGCTGTTTTCTTAGCGTACGAAATCGCGTTTTGTTGCCGGTACCCCGCTAAGAGCATGCAAGATTTTATACAGTTTTTCGGCTAATCCAATAACAAACGAGGACCCTAAAACCGCGCCAGGATAGGAATGTATAAAAAAATGCATAGATCCATAGAACAAAAAAGGAGATTTACTTGTGAGATTAGGGTTCCTCCTTATTCTTGCTACCGATAATAGGACGTTATGTTAACTTCTTATGTATATAATATACAAGAAAAATTTCTTTACTACCGTATTATTAAGATGGTAAAATTTAGAAAAAAGAGGTGGAAATTATTTCGAATGTAATTAATAAGGTTGTATTTAAAAGAGCTACTAACTTTTTCATATTAGGAGTAGCACTAACAGTTATTGCAACCATAATAACCTTTGTAATCAATCCCAATCTAAAAGAAATAATGGAAGGGGTAGGAAATAGACTACCAGATCAAATAAAGGAATCAACAGGTATAGAAAAGGTATGGTCATTTATTATTAATAATGCTTTTATAGTACCTTTACAAATGTTTATATTAGCCTTGGTTCCAATACAATTTCTATATGTTATAAGTATAATTTTAACCGTTTCACTTCCTGGGATTCTTTTTGGAGTTGGATTACAAGTTGATTTTCAAAAAGGTTTTGGGATAATAATTTCTTCCATCCCTCATTACTTTTTTGAAATTTTCGCTTTTTGTTTATTTGCGGCTATTCTTTTTGAATTAAATCAATCTATTAGAATCAAATTAAAAAATATATTCAAAAAAGATAAAGAAAGAGTGTCTCTTAGTAAGAAGATTTTAGAAGTAATAAAAATTTATGTTGTTTTAACTTTACCTATAATGATCATTGCTGCATTCTTAGAAACTTACATAGCTGATATCATACTTGATTTATTTCATTAACTTTATATGCTTGATGAAGAATGAGATTTACCTAAACATAATACAAATTGTGCTTATAACTTCCAATAACGATAATTATGTAAATAAGCTGTCCATATGGGCAGCTTATTTTATTTTTTGTTTAGCACGGGGATTTTTTCATGAAGAAAAGACACTCACATGAGTGTCTTTTCCGATAGTTTTTTAGCAGAAGCAAGAAGCTCCAACTATGATTAATAAAATAAATAATACAACTAATAAAGCAAAGCCACCGCCACAACTACTACAACTACCACCAAAGCCCATAACAGTTCCTCCTTTAGATAAGAGGAGAAAACAAGAGTTCACTCATGTATTTTAACGGATTCAATTTACTTTATGTATTTACGCATGAATTGAGCAGGTCCTTTTGAAAATAAAGAAAAGAGACCCTAAGGTGCCTTCCTCTGACTTGAACCACTTTCTCTGAATTAAAATGGTATTCTCCTAGTAAATTGATATGTTCCCAACCTAAAGGTGATATATGATGCAATAAGTTCTCATTAAAACTACCTATCCGTTTTTGATATTTAACTGCTTTTGTTAGATGTAAAGTATTCCAGATACTGATGGCATTGATAATTATGTTTAAGGCACTGGCCCTTTGCAATTGATGTCGTATGGTTCGTTCCCTAAGCTCACCTTGTTTACCGAAGAAAATAGTTCTTGCAAGTCCATTCATGGCTTCTCCTTTAATTCGAATGGTGGCAGCACCTTTTATTAGAATTGTCCCCTTGGTTTAACAACTGCTTTTTTGTAAATAATATGTTTGTTAAAAAATTAATTAAGGGGGACTTGTATGCCACAGGATCGAAAAGCAGAAGTTCAAAACGATGCATACGAAGGAAAAGAGATCATGCCAGATAATCCACAATATCTACCGCGTCACGTGCAAATGGAGCTGCCTCACGAATTTTCTGTAAATCCTCTGTTTGCCCGCGAAGGAGAATCAGTCGTTCCGCGCTTTCACATGCCTGATGAAAGCATGTTACCAGAAACAGCGTATCAAATCGTCCATGATGAAATTGCTCTTGATGGCAATGCCCGCTTGAATCTTGCAACATTCGTTAGCACATGGATGGAGCCTGCCGCAGAGCACTTATATGCCAAATCATTCGACAAGAACATGATTGACAAGGATGAATATCCACAGACAGCCGAAATTGAGGAGCGGTGTGTCCGCATTTTAGCCAACCTCTGGCATTCGCCCACCCCTCTTACGACTATGGGCGTTTCAACAACTGGATCGTCGGAAGCATGTATGCTCGGGGGGCTTGCGTTAAAGAGACGCTGGCAAAATGCACGCAAAAGCGAAGGGAAGCCGGTGGATCGGCCCAATATTGTGTTTAGTTCTGCTGTTCAAGTCGTTTGGGAAAAATTCGCGAACTATTGGGAGGTTGAACCACGCTATGTGAAGGTTAGCCCAGAGCATCCCCGATTGGATCCTCAGGGGGTCCTCGCTGTCGTGGATGAAAATACGATTGGTGTAGTACCGATTCTCGGTGAGACTTATACCGGGCTTTACGAACCGGTGTCCGCCATTGCGAAAGCGTTGGACGATTTACAGGAGAGGACGGGCCTCGACATTCCCATGCATGTGGATGCGGCTTCGGGGGGATTTATAGCACCGTTCCTTCAACCAGATTTAGTCTGGGATTTTCAATTACCGAGGGTGAAGTCCATCAATGTATCCGGACATAAATATGGATTAGTCTATCCTGGGTTGGGTTGGATAATTTGGCGGGAAGCTGAAGATCTCCCTGAGGATCTAATCTTCCGCGTCTCCTATTTGGGCGGGAACATGCCGACTTTTGCCCTGAATTTCTCTCGTCCTGGCGCACAAGTGCTCCTGCAATATTACAATTACCTGCGTTTGGGGAAAAGTGGGTACTATGATGTCCAAAGGGCTTCTCAGAAAGTCGCTCTTTTTCTTAGCGAGGCGATTCAGAAGATGGAACCGTTCGAACTTTTGTCCGATGGTTCGGATATTCCGGTTTTCGCTTGGCGACTGAAAGATGGTTACACATTAAACTGGAATCTTTATGATTTATCTCGACAATTGCGTGTGTTCGGCTGGCAAGTACCCGCCTATCCATTGCCTCCAGATATGGAAGCGGTGACGATTATGCGCGTTGTGGTTCGAAATGGATTTTCCATGGATCTCGCGCATTTATTTTTGAGGAACCTCAAACAGACCGTTGCCTTTCTGGATTCCCTGGACGGGCCTATGCCACATGATACGAAATGTGATAATGGGTTTCATCACTAGGTGGGGACAGGTCCTGTCGTCATTAAGTTGAGCTAACCACCGGTGAAATTAACTATCTTAGATGAATCCCTCTATTAAGAAATTTATTGGAGGGACTTTTTATGGAGATTAAGTCGACCAATAAGGATATGCTTTATACGGGGTTTCGCCAATATTTTAAAGAAAATATACGCTAAGCATAATTCGACATAAAAAATGTTAAAATGTGCGTGCTACCTCATAAAGAAAAGACACTCATATAAGAGTGTCTTTTCCGATAGTTTTTTAGCAGAAGCAAGAAGCTCCAACTATGATTAATAAAATAAATAATACAACTAATAAAGCAAAGCCGCCGCCACAACTACTACAACTACCACCAAAGCCCATAACAGTTCCTCCTTTAGATAAGAGGAGAAAACAAGAGGTCACTCATGTATTTTAACGGATTCAATTTACTTTATGTATTTACGCATGAATTGAGCAGGTCCTTTTGAAAATAAAGAAAAGACACCTTTTAAGGTGTCTTTCTCCGATTTGAACCATCTCAAGTTTAATGATAGGGGGTCTCGCCACATACCTATCAAGCTGAAGGGGATCTTTTTTAGCTTTTAAAGAAATCCTTCATCATTTTAGCGCCTTCAATGTTCAATGTCACACCTTCTACTTTATCTTTCTTTTCATCTTTAGCGATCGTAATTTGCTCCTTATTATCAACCCACACAAGAAATTCTTCTTTTGAGTCATCTTTATATGTAACGGTTATAGTAGAATGTGCAGATGCTCTCTTTTTTTGATCTAAAGTGATTGTTTTAGGTGTTCCATTTTGAACTGCCGAAATGATAGATTTTATCATTTCCTCATTGTCTGTTTGAGATTTGGAAGTAGTGTTATTTGTTGTTCTAAATATCTCGATGTCTGTGATATTTGCGGAGTTTAATTGAAATGTATTTTGTGTATGTTCCTGCTTAGCTTGTGACGTCTTATCTGTAGCCGAGGTGCTTGTACAACCAATTAAAGTAAAAGATAGAACACTTAGAGCACATATATAAGTGATTTTTTTCATTTTATCCCCTCCTCCAATTTAATTATAATAATATTCTGTTAGTTTAGGTAGTTATTGTAAAAGGAAGGTAAAATAATATTTCATCCTTACAAAATTGTCACATTCATGTAAGGTAATTCAATAGATTCGTTACTTTTTCCATGTCATAATAAAGACATAAGAAAGCTAATTAAAACTACAATTTATTAGGAGAGTGTCAGTCATGATTGTAACAACAACATCTGGAATTCAAGGTAAAGAAATTATAGAGTATATTGATATTGTAAATGGTGAAGCTATTATGGGTGCAAATATTGTCCGCGATTTATTCGCTTCAGTTCGTGATGTTGTCGGTGGTCGTGCTGGTGCTTATGAAAGCAAGTTAAAAGAAGCTCGTGATATTGCAATGGGAGAAATGAAAGAACTTGCAAAACAAAAAGGTGCGAACGCTATCGTTGGTATTGACGTAGATTATGAAGTTGTTCGTGATGGAATGTTAATGGTTGCTGTAAGTGGTACAGCTGTACGTATATAATTAAATAAAAAAACAGGCTCACCCCTCGAAGCTTATGCTTTGAGGGGGTTTTTTAATAACTAGTCAAAAACACTTTTCCTTTTGTTTTCTTGGCAGATTGAACGATATCAACCGCAGTTTTTACATCTGCTAAGTCATACATAGAATGTACCTTCATAAAACGTAATTGCTTATTTTCTACTAAGCGAATTAAATGACGAAATGTCTCCTGCCATTTATATGGTGATACGTCTTTATTCCAATGTCGTAAATGAAATATATTCGCCTTCACTTTTGCTTTAGTGACAATCTCTGCCCAGTTTACTTGTATTCCTGATAGAAGGCCTATAGTTAAAAAGTGCCCGTTTGGACGTAAAGAAAAAGCTAATTCATTTCCATCGGATCCTCCAATAGAATCAATCGCAGCATCTGCACCTAGCCCATTTGTTAACTCCATAACTGTTTCATAAAGCGGGGTAGTGGAAGTATCTATTACATGATGGGCACCAAGCTGAAGTAATTCTTCTGTATGTTTACTATTTCTAGTTACTGCAATTAATCGGAAGTTTAAAATTTGTGATAATTGAACAAAAAGGTGTCCAATAGCGGATCCACAAGCGTTCACTAATAAAACATCATTCTGTTTTAAGTTTAGCGTTTCTGTACACGTAACCCACGCTGTAAGGGGATTAATATACATTTGTGCCGCTGTGAAATCATCAATGGAATCAGGAATAGGTACTACAAAGTCAGCTGATGTTTTCACATATTCTTGCCAAGTACCTTCTCCGCGTAAAGGTAAAACACGTTTACCGATAAGGTCTCTAGAAACGCCGGCACCTACATCTTCTACAATACCAACACCTTCATAACCAGGTACGTTAGGTAAAGGGATTCTATGTGAGTATGCTCCACTTACTGGAATTAAGTCAGATGGATTAATCGGTCTGACTAGCATACGAACGAAAACTTCATTATCTTTTAATGGTTCTATATTTTTATATTCAACCTGTAACACATCTTTCGGATTGCCAAACTCATGAAATTGAATGCATGTTCCGCGCAAAATAAATGGTCCCCCTTAGTGTGATTGGGTTAATTATAGCATTTTTGGTTTGGGTGGTTATTTCATTAGTACTAGATAGAAGGGAACAGAAAGTCGTTATTTATTAATAATCAAAATAAATGGTATTAATGTATGTGATTTTTATAGAGGGATATATTACATGTAGAATCCTTACTGTAACTTGATCGTTTTTGTCCTCAATTCTTGTTGTTTTTTCTAGATGCGATTAACAAAAATAAGAGCACCCTTTCGAGTGCTCTTGTAATTAATTCTTAGATAAGTCCACATTATCAGTATTACTTTTTTGTGTTGTAGCAGCTGATTCAGCTTGAATGTTTTTAAGCATGTTAGGATCAATATTAACTTGAACTGTATTAACGTTATTTACCGTATTTAAGTTATTAGTCCCAGCAGTACGAGCAGCGAATAGAGCATTTCTATAATCAACACGTCCACTTAATAGGAACAAGTCAACAATCCATAAAACACCAAATCCGCCCATAGTTAGAAGATTTAAGATACCCATTCCAATATCCCCAACATAAAAACGTCCGGCTCCTAAGAATCCGAAGAAAATATGTAGTAAATACGCAACACCTTTAGATTTCAAATTCATTACCTCATTTCAAATGATAAAATGCAAGATTTCCGAGATTATCATATCAGATGACCTGTCTATGTTATGTCGTATTTTGTCGAATAAAAACAAAAAAAGAGGGTGTTTGTTTTCTTTTGGGAAAATGGTGAAACTATGTAAAATTTCGCCTCTAATAAATGGAAATGATTTCTTTTATGATGAAATCAAATCATAGTATATCTTTGTTATTTTGATGAAGGCTACGATTACTATCTAAAAGTGAAGTCTGTTTCCTATGTTATGGGAAGATATATTCGAGTTAAAGGCGTAGACCTTGAAAAAGACTTTGAAAACTTACGGTCATAATTGAGCATGACCAATTTGTTCGAATTGCTAACATTGATCCCTAGGGGAAAGAAAAGGAAAAGAAAAAATTTTAGTTGGAAATTATTACATAGAAAATAATTCAACTTTATATATATCTAATCGACGTTGGGATTTAGAGGTTATAAAGCCCGTTAATTATCACATTAAGCCGATCGATAAGGAAGATAAGCAGAATTAGAATTGTGAAAAGAAGGACCCTTCTGTATAAATAAAAAGAAGCTGTATCAAAAAAATGATACAGCTTCTTTCATGTAATATATTATAGTTTTTAGTTATGTTTTAACAAAGGATATAAACTATTTACCTATTAAGCCGAAGCCTTCTTCATTCTCTCAAGTAAACTAGATAAAATATGCGTACGATAAGATTCTAGTTTTTTACCTTCGTAAGTACGAATACCTAATTTTTTAAGTTCTTTTACATACCAACCTTTGCTTCCGAAATACATTTGATCGCTCCCCTTCAACTTTGTTTATTTGTCCTGATTGTACTTGGAGGTACGGGTAATATAATGAAGGAAATGAATTTCGCGCGAAAATGGTTAACTTTGTTGCAAAAGACATATATACTAAGGGTAGTATATAACGAGGTGGGCAAGACGTGATTATAGAAAAGCACGAAATTCAAATTGACCAAATTACGAGCGGTAAAGTGAATATCTTTACTTTCTATAGAAATAGAAAGCAAGTTGACGATTACTTTTTACAATTGCAAGAACCATCGCTTACAGCAAACTACTTCTTCCATTTTCATTTTGATGCAGAGAGCCTTCATCTTCTGCAGGAAGAGTTTCCGAGCGTATATCCGTACGACCGTAGTGACACGATTCACGACTGGACGGAAAAGATGAAAGCGGAATTGCAACATCAGATCCAAACAGGAAAATGGAATAAGCGCATACGTATCGGTAATCGTATTCTAGATGTGGCGTTTACGTGGTGTGACGAAGATATAGTAGAGTGAAAAAGAAGCGGATGACGCTTCTTTTTTTAGCGCTGGAATAAAACGAGCTTACCTGCAGAAGATGTGCAGCGATGTGTTTTTTCATGCAATCCTTTTTCTTGTAAAATAGATTCGCCTTTTGCTTTCGCTTCTTTTTCAGTTGCTGCCTCGAATGATTCATCTAATGCTTTTGAACCATCTTTTTCAAAGACTGTTAGAACGTATACTCCCATGAAAATTCCCTCCAATAATTAAAATCAGAATCTTATAACTATTTTGTCATAAATCACTAGAATATGCAAAGAAATATATGACATTGCGTGGTAAAATAAAGTGAAACTTTAATTAGTGGGAAGTCTTTTCACTCCGCTAATTATTAGTTTTTAGCTATTTTAATATTGATAAAATGAAACTTTTGAACTATAGAAAGGATCGTTATTTGTGAAACAAGTGAAGTTTATACATGCGGCTGATTTGCATTTGGATAGTCCGTTTAAAGGGATGGAAATGAATGTTGCGCAGTCTGTTTGGGAAAGAATGAAGCAAAGTACGTTTGAATCGTTCGAGCGTATTGTTGATAAAGCGATTCAAGAGCGCGTTGATTTCGTATTACTAGCTGGGGATTTGTATGATGCGGAGACGAGAAGTTTGAGAGCGCAAGTGTTTGTGCGCGAGCAAATGAAGAGACTTTCGCAGTACGATATTCCCGTTTTTATTATTCACGGTAACCACGATCATTTAGGGGGAAGCTGGGCAGCAATTGAGTTTCCGGAAAATATTCATGTGTTTACGGAGCCTTATGTAGAAGAGAAATCATTTTATAAAAATGGTGAACTGTTAGCTTCTATTTACGGGTTTAGTTATTTGCAGCAAGCAGTAACGGATAATATGACAGCGCAGTATACGAAAATGAGTGATGCGCCTTTTCATATTGGGATGCTTCACGGGAGTGTGGAAGGGGATGCAGAGCATAATCGCTATGCACCGTTTCAAATTCGTGAGCTGAAAGAAAAGCAGTTTGATTATTGGGCTCTTGGCCATATACATAAACGTGAAATTCTATCAGAAGAGCCATGCATTATTTATCCAGGTAATATACAAGGACGCCATCGTAAGGAGACCGGCGAGAAAGGTGCATATCTTATTGAACTCACGAAACAAGGATCGCAATGTTCGTTTTTCCATACGGCGGATGTTGTATGGGATGAGATAGAAGTGAGTATCGATGGACTTGAAACTGTTGATGATCTTATGACGAGCGCGTTAGGTGCGATGAATGAATGCCGAAGAGAAGAGGAAGGCACGCTTTTAACTGTCGTATTTACAGGGCAGGGGCCACTTTCGCCTTATTTGCGTGAAGACAAGCGCGTGGAAGAGATTTTTCATATTTTAGCAGCTGGCGAAGAGCGAAAAGACTTCGTATATGCGATGAAGTGGAAAAATGAGACGGTTTCTTTTGCGGAAATTGAACGTTTGAAAGAAGAAAATCATTTCGTCGGTAGTGTGCTAAAAGAGTTAGAAGCTTTCACCAATATGGACGGCGTGTTGCGCAGTATTTGGACATCTCCTGTAGCGCGTAATAGTATTGAATCTTTTACAGAAGAAGAGATGAGAGAGATTCAAAAGGAAGCGGAAAATATTATTTTAGAGCAATTGTTCCAGCAAGAGAGGGATAAAAAATGAGAATTGAAAAACTCCATATTTATGGGTATGGAAAACTAGAAAATGTGGAAATGGATCTTTCATTGCTGACGGTGTTGTACGGTGAAAATGAAGCGGGGAAATCGACAATTCGCTCGTTTATGAAAAGTATATTATTTGGTTTTCCGACGAGAGGACAGCGCCGTTATGAGCCGAAAGAAGGCGGGAAGTACGGCGGAGCGATGACTGTTCAAACAGAGAAGTACGGCCGTTTGAAAATTGAACGATTGCCAAAGACGGCATCTGGTGAAGTGACCGTTTATTTTGAAGACGGGAAAACTGGCGGCGAAGATATTTTAAACGATATATTAAGCGGTGTGAATGAAAGTTTATTTGATTCTGTTTTTTCATTTGATATGCATGGTCTTCAAAATATTCATCAGCTCGGCGAAGCGGATATCGGTAATTATTTATTTTCGGCCAGCGCAGTCGGAAGTGATGCGTTATTGCAGTTAGATAAAAAGTTAGAAAAAGAAATGAATCAGCGTTTTAAGCCGAGTGGTCGTAATCCTGAAATTAACGTGTCACTGCAAGAGATGAAGAAAATTGAGGAAAAGATGAAAGAGTGGCAAGGGAAGATTGGCACGTATGAAAAACAGGTCGAGCAGTTAAAAGAAAGTGAAGAGAAACTTGCTTCTGTTCGTGCGGAAAAAGAGTCAGCCGAAAGACGAAAGCAAGACTATGAAATATTAGCAGCGCTGGAGCCTCTCGTTATTGAAAAGAGTGCGCACGAGAAAGTGTTAGAAAACGAAAACGGGCAGTTTCCTGTAAACGGGATGGCACGCTATGAGGCGGTAAAGGCAAAGATAGAACCGCTGCAAGTACAAGTAGATTCACTTCAAAAAAAGATAGAAACAGTGCAATCAGAAATTGATTCCACAAAAATAGATGAAGCATTTTTACAAAAAGAAAGTTATGTAGAAGAACTTCGTATGCAGCATATGTCGTATGAAAATGCACGTCAAGAAATGCGTGATATGACAGGAAGTATTGCGAATATAAAAGAAGAAATCGCAGAACTACAGCAACAAATTGGTGCTACTTTTGAACAAGAGACTGTTCTTTCATTTGATATAAGTTTAGCGACGAAAGAATTAATTACGCAAACTGTGCAAAAGGCGCGCGAATTAGAAACGCAAAAAGCACAACTAGATGATCGTTTTAAAACGGCTCAAGAGCAATTAGAAGAGCAAGAAGAAAATATAAGACAGATTAAGAAACAAATGTTAGCTGATGAAGAACGAAATACGTTAGTTGAGAAAGAAAAATCATTTCAGGATGCTGCATTTTTAGGTATGGGCGCAGAAAGAATGAAGCGCAAGTATGAGGAAAAAGCAGGAGCGGCTATGCAAAAGAAAAAACAGTGGCAAAGAATTTGTCTTCTGTTACTTCTTATTAACACGCTTGTTTTATTCACGAGTCTATTTATAGATAACCGCGTGCTGTTATTTATTAGTGTGATTGTTTTTGTAGGGATTGTCCTTGCTCTCGTTTTATATAAAGATTCGTCAAGTGGATTACAAGAAGAGCTCCTTACTCTTCAGCAAAGTGCTGGTGGGCGCCAAAGTGAAGAAGCGATGTCCGTGCGCTATCAGTTAGAAAAAGATGAAGAGCTTAGTAAGCTATTTGAACGCGAGGCGTATAAGTTACAGCAAATGGAACGTGCTTATGATAAAGTCGTTTCATCGTATGAAGAATGGGAGAGGGAAACTTTCCGTATGAGAGAACAAGTAGATGCGTATAAAACGCGCTATATGTTCCCAGAATTTTATACGTATGCGCACATATTGCCGGCGTTTGAGCGTATTGAAAAAATGCAGCAATTATATCGTGATTTAGAGAAGCAAAGTGCGCGGAAATCTTCATTGTATGAAATGATTTCGCACTTTGAGCATAAACTAGAAACTGTTATCGGTAGTAAAGAGTATAGTAATTTGCATGAGGCGAAAAGTCGTATGCAAAATGAGAAAGAAAAGCGCCAAACTTGTAAGCAGCTGAAAGAGAAGCTGGCGGAATGGCAAGAAGAATATGAGTTCATGCAAGAGCAATTAAAACAACTGCTAGTAGAGCGAGATGGGTTATGGCATATTGCAGAATCTACAGATGAAGAGATGTTTTTAGAAGCAGGTAAACTGGCAGAGAAACGTGAAGATGCGGATAAGCAAGTGGGGCGTTTATTACCTCAAATTGATCTGTTAGAACAGCGCTTAACGAGTTTGTCATTAGCTGAGCATTATGAGG
This sequence comes from Bacillus sp. RIT 809, assembly GCF_016892495.1. NCBI lineage: Bacteria > Bacillati > Bacillota > Bacilli > Caryophanales > Bacillaceae > Bacillus > Bacillus sp. RIT 809. The sequence goes on from NZ_JAFEMR010000010.1 coordinate 105,087, forward strand.
CTGACGGTTATGATGAAAAATTAAAGCAAGAAATTACAGCCGCGCAAAACTGTCTTGCAGGGGAGAAAGAACTGACAGAGCGTATTGCGAAGCATCGAATAGAAATTGCGAATTTAGAAGAAGGCAGTACGTATGGTGATTTACTACATGAGTGGGAAATGAAAAAATCACAAGTGCGTGAACAAGTGAAGAAGTGGGCTGCATATGCGGCCGCAAAGACGGTGTTAACGAAAACGAAGCAATATTATCATGAAGTGCATCTTCCGCGCATTTTACAAAAATCTGAAGAGTATTTCGTGTATTTAACGGGCGGACGATATAGTAAAATATTCTCACCGTCAGAGGCGGAACCGTTCATTGTCGAACGTAACGATGGTATGCGTTTTTACAGCCATGAACTAAGCCAAGCGACAGCGGAGCAGTTATATTTATCGTTAAGATTTGCACTAGCGAAAACGTTTGAGCATGATTATCCATTTATTATTGACGATAGTTTCGTGCATTTTGACGCGGTAAGGACGAATCGAACGATTGAACTAATAAAGGAAATTGCGAAAGATAGACAAGTAATCTTCTTTACGTGCCATGCGCATCTACTCACGTATTTTACAGAAAATGAGATTATAAAATTAACGCGTAAGCGTAAAGAAAATGAGTTGTAGTATGCTATACTAAAAGTAACTGATTTGGTGGAGGAATTCGAATGAAAAAGAAAATTGTAGAATATGAAGTTGGTGAACAAGTCGATGTTTTCTTGTTAATTAAAACAGCGACAAAAGGTCTCGCAAGTAATGGTAAGCCGTTTTTAACAGTAATCTTACAAGATCCAAGTGGAGATATTGAAGCGAAGCTATGGGATGTATCACCAGAAGTTGAGAAGCAATATGTAGCGGAAACGATCGTTAAAGTAGCTGGAGATATTTTAAACTATAAAGGACGTATTCAATTACGTGTGAAACAAATCCGTGTTGCGAATGAGAATGAAGTAACGGACATTTCAGACTTTGTAGAAAAAGCTCCAATAAAAAAAGAAGATATGGTCGAGAAAATTACGCAATACATATTTGAAATGAGAAACCCGAACATTCAGCGTCTAACAAGACATTTGTTAAATAAGCACCAAAACGAATTTTTAGAATATCCAGCAGCGACGAAAAATCATCACGAGTTCGTATCTGGACTAGCTTATCACGTAGTATCGATGTTAGATTTAGCGAAAGCTATCTCGGCTCTATACCCATCGTTAGATAAAGACTTACTATATGCGGGCGTTATTTTACACGATCTTGGTAAAGTATTTGAGCTATCTGGCCCGATTTCTACGACGTATACGTTAGAAGGAAATTTACTTGGCCACATCTCTATCATGGTGAACGAAATTGGTAAAGCAGCAGAGGAACTACAAATCGATGCAGAAGAAGTATTAATCCTTCAGCACATCGTCCTTTCCCATCACGGAAAAGCAGAATGGGGTAGCCCAAAACCACCATTAGTAAAAGAAGCAGAAATTCTGCACTACATCGATAACTTAGATGCAAAAATGAACATGATGGACCGCGCATTAGGACGTACAAAACCAGGCGAATACACAGAACGTGTCTTTGCTCTTGATAATCGTTCGTTCTATAAACCGACGTTCCATAATTAAGATTGTAAATAGAAGGGCCTCATTAAGTGTTAAAAGCTTAGTGAGGCTGTTTTTGTATTAAAAATTAAATGAAATAGTTAAGAAGTACGCATAGGTTTAACGAAGAACGATTAAAACATATCTCACCACTAGAATGGGAGCAGATTAACTTTTTAGGTGAGTACCGATTTAATATGACAGATATCAAAGTTAGAATCCCTTCAGCCTTTACAACTGGTCTAAAAATAAGAGCCTAATTTTATGTTGGAATTTGTTTAGAGTATATTTTCGTTAAAATGTTGGTGGGATCCCATGCCCATCAAGCTAAGAAATTGGTTATTCCCCAAACCGAGAATTTCACGTGTTTTAGTTTAAGAACGTTAGTTATTTAATCTTAAAAGAACAGCTCTTTCTAAATAAGGGGTAGCACTAATAAAATCTGTATTTTCCAGTTTATAGAAAATGTTTATTGTGATAAAATATCAGAAAAATCAAATAACATAAAGGGGATAAGGAATATGAACATATTAGAAAAAATTAAAGAAAACGTTTCAAAGGTTATTGTAGGAAAGGAAGGAGTAATTGATTTAGCGATGATTGCATTAGTTGCAAATGGACATGTTTTATTAGAAGACGTACCAGGAACAGGGAAAACAACATTAGCCAAAACTCTTGCGAAAAGTATTGATGGGGCTTTTCAGCGTGTTCAATTCACATCGGATACGTTGCCGGGTGATGTAGTAGGATTAGAATACTTTGATATGAAAGAAAGTGATTTTAAAACGAGAAAAGGACCTATTTTTGCAAATTTAGTTTTAGTAGATGAAATTAACAGGGCTGTCCCGCGAACACAATCAGCGTTGTTAGAGGTAATGGAGGAGCGTACCGTAACAATTGCGGGCGTAACGCATGTATTACCAAATCCATTTATTGTATTAGCAACACAAAATCCATTAGAATCGGCAGGAACTTTTACACTTCCAGATGCGCAGCTAGATCGCTTTCTATTAACCATTCGGCAAGGGTATCCAGATCGTACATATGAAAAAGAAATGCTAAAACGATTTAAAGAAAATAATCCATTTAACGATTTACAAAGTGTTGTAACTCTTTCTGACATATTAGAGTTGCAAGAGCAATCTAAAAGAATCCATATACACGATGAGGTGGAAGAATACTTGCTTGATATTGTAGAAGCAACGCGAAATCATGATTTGATAGAAATCGGGGTTAGTCCGCGTGGGTCTTTAGCTTTTATGAGAGCGGCGCAAGCAAGGGCATTATTAAAGGAGCGGGAATATGTAACTCCTGATGATTTGAAAGCTTTGGCAACTCCGGTTTGTGCTCATCGATTAACGTTAACGATTGAAGGGGATATGAAAACAACTAAAGTAGATGTACTGCAAGGAATTTTAGAAAAAATTGCAGTGCCGGTAGAAAGTGTATGAATGAGATTATAAAAAGGAAAAATCCGTTGTTGGAACCTCTCTTTATAGGTGGAATCGGCGTTATTTGTCTTATTCTCTTTGTTTTTACAAATCAATTTCTTATTGTGATCCTCTTTTTGTTTTATTTGTTGTTAGCTGGATTTTTACATTTGTATATGAAAGTAGTCATGAGAGTGAAATGGGATATCTCCCAAAATCAAAAGAGATTATTTATGAATGAAAGAGGAGAGTGTGTAGTGCAAATTATAAATGAAGCACGTTTTCCAATCTTTAAAGCAACTCTACAGTTTCGTTCGGATGCACAAATAGAGTGGGAAACGGATCAGAAGATGCAGCGTTCGCATCACTCTTATCAAATTCCTCTCCAATTAGACGGAAGAGATAGGATAACAATTATGATAGAGGGGAGTGCAAATGAAAGAGGGAGTCAAGGGTGGCAAGCCGCAGAACTTATAATATCAGATCCATTTGGCCTTTTAACGTATTACTTGCCTATTGAACACAAGGAACTCCCTGAATTTCATATTCTTCCGCAAATGTTGAAAGTAATGATACCTGAAATAAAAACATGGAAGCATGGATTTCGCAGTGCGGCTGTTTCTCCGTTATATGATGAAACGAAAATAGTAGGTGTGAAAGAATATGAAGGGGAATCATTCCGCTCTATTCATTGGGGGGCGACTGCGAAAACTGGGGTTATTAGTGCGAAAAAATATGAACATACACAAGGTGATCGATATGCGCTTTATGTAAATGTATTAGGGAAAACGGGATATACGCTTCGTACAGATATGGAATATTTAATTCAAGTCGCTGCTGGAGTATGTCGGGAATTAATCTCGCAAGACTGCTCGTTCGAACTATGGATAAATGGCGTACGGGAACAAGGCGTCATTCACTTAAAAGGTGGAAAGCACCGAAAACAACTTTATAAAGCAATGGATTTGTTATCTTCGTTAACAGAAAAAGATATACCATTGAATGCACATTTCTTTTATCAAACAGGATTTCGCAGACAAGAAGCAGGGGGTATTCCATTAATTATTGGATATCCACCGGAAAAACAAAAAGGGTGGATACAAATTGTGAAGTAAAGGGAGGAATGGTGAATAAATTGAAATGGGGATTGCGTGTTATATTTTGTTTTCTAGCCATTAGCGCTTGTCTTGTATTAGCAATTGGGATAACGAAAGGTGCATTTTTTGCAAAAGAGAAGGTGTTAGATTTTTTTTATCAGGAGGGAGAAGTTGGTGTATTTAGTGAAGAGACGATACGGAAAAGCAAGGGAGGCCTAGAAGGAAGCGAAAGGGAAGAAGCTCGGGAGCCAGGGGATGATTTAGGAGGGGCATTAGGTGAAATTGATAATCCGCCTGATTCTGATAAAGAGGGATATTTTAAGAAGGCAGAGGTTGAAAGATTTTCCCGAGATACAAAGGGACAAAATGACGATGCAGGGTTTATAGGGGGGAGCACTGAAAATATATTTATACAAATTGGCATCCTATTCGTAGTGATGGTAATCGTATTTTTTATCTTTCGCCGTATGCGGAATAAGAAGCAGACAATTCATCATATACATTTGAAACAAAAAGAAGTACGAAAAATTGGGGAAGATGCAGAACAAGAAGACCGAGATAGCTTAATACTGCCAGCGGAAGAAGTAAGAGCAATGCTAATAAAATGGGAGCTAACATTATCAAAGTTTGAAAAGAGAAGGCTACAAGAGACGGTTCAACAATGGTTTTCACGTATTCATAAGAACAGTAATATTATTCCAATTTATGAGAAAGTTAGATATGGAGAAGAAACTGCTTCAAATGAGGAGTTACAGATGATGCGGAAATGGATACATGAAAATGTAAAGAAAAGTTTATAATGAAAAAAGAGATAGAAGGAAAAAGTTTGTTACTAGCGGAAGTATTACGATATTGTGTCATCCAAACGGAGGGGAGAAGGTGGATATATAATGACTGATAAAAAAACTGTATTTTTTATCAGCTGGCCGCTGTATGTTAGATCACTCTTCGGTTAATAGTATGCCTACTCCTGGTAAACTTCCGAATTTACCTGTATGGAGCTATCTTTTGAAAGACACAGGAATGTCAGAAAGCGCAGTAAATAATGAAGAGATTTTTAAGGGAACGTTTGTTGAAGGTCAGATTCTTTCAAAAAATGAAACTGGATGATAGAATTGTAAACATTTTAAAACGAGTGGGCTCTGCACCAGAAGGTCTTCTCTGAGTTATTATCTCTCATTTGTGGTAGGAAGAAAAAGAATATAACTCCTCATCGCCATCAGGTTAAGAATTTCATTATTCTCCAAAACGACAAAAGTACACTGAATTCTCATAAACAAACAACTGTGGTGAGATAAAATTTTTGTTTTGGGGCATGGGGAGCTTTGAGTCTTTAGCTTGATAGTGATGTGACGCTATCCCATATAAAAATTAATGATTTTACACCCTAAATGTTATTTAACTAAAAAAATATCTCGAATTTGAGATTTTATACTTGCTTTTTAATCACTTGAGATGTAAAGTGATGGTAACGAAAGCAAATGAGTCATATGAAAAACATACACTCAGTTGTTTTCGTCTTACACAGTAAAATAATTTATGAATGAATTCTATCAATGCAGCTTATTTAGTAAAAAACTATGACTAAGCTATAAAAACATAATGAGAATAAATTGAAAAGCTAAGAAGTATATTATTTTTTTAGTTATCACTTGACTAGTAAAATGAAATGGAGGAATCACCGATGTATGAAATTAAAGGGCATCATCACATTTCAATGGTTACGAAAAATGCAAATGAAAATAATCACTTTTATAAAAACGTGCTTGGTTTACGTCGTGTGAAAATGACGGTAAATCAAGATGATCCTTCAATGTATCACTTATTTTACGGAGATAAAACAGGAAGCCCAGGTACGGAATTATCATTTTTTGAAATTCCTTTAGTAGGAAAAACATATCGTGGTACAAATGCAATTACTCGAATTGGATTACTCGTTCCTTCAGAGGACAGTTTGCATTACTGGAAAGCACGATTTGAGGAATTTGATGTGAAACATAGTGAAATGACAACATATGCAAATCGTCCTGCTTTGAAATTTGAGGATGCTGAAGGTCTTCGTTTCGTGCTACTCGTTTCAAATGGGGAAAAAGTTACGCATTGGGAAACGTGGGAGAAATCGGAAGTTCCTGCTGAACATCAAATTCAAGGAATGGGTTCTGTGGAAATGACAGTGCGTAGACTTGATAAAATGGCGAGTACACTTACAGAGATGTTTGGTTATACAGAGGTTAGCCGAGATGACGAAGAAGCAATTTTTCAGTCTATCAAAGGAGAGGCCTTTGGAGAAATAGTTGTGAAATATTTGGACGGTCCTTCTGAAAAACCGGGCCGCGGTAGTATTCACCATTTAGCAATTCGTGTGAAAAACAGTGCAGAGCTTGCCTATTGGGAAGAACAGGTGAAACAAAGAGGTTTCCATTCTTCAGGAATTATCGACCGTTTCTATTTTAAAAGCTTATATTTCCGTGAATCAAACGGAATCCTTTTTGAAATTGCGACAGATGGACCAGGATTTACAGTTGATGGAGATGTGGAGCATCTAGGAGAAAAACTTGATTTACCGCCGTTCTTAGAAGATAAGCGAGAAGAAATTGAAGCGAATTTAGCTCCGATTGAAGAGAAGTAATAGAAGAAAAAATACAACTTTAACATATAAATGAAAACTATTGGAGGAATATAAAATGAACCAATTAAAAGGAATACACCACGTTACAGCGATTACAAGTAGTGCAGAAAAGAACTATGAATTTTTCACTCATGTTTTAGGAATGCGTCTCGTTAAAAAAACAGTAAACCAAGATGATATTCAAACGTACCATTTATTCTTTGCAGATGATAAAGGTAGTGCAGGAACAGATATGACATTCTTTGACTTCCCGGGCGTTCCGAAAGGTGTACACGGGACAAATGAAATTTCAAAGACTTCATTCCGAGTTCCAAGTGATGCGGCATTAGCATATTGGGTGAAACGTTTTGACCGCCTTGAAGTGGAGCATACAGGAATTAAAGAGCAATTTGGTAAGAAAACTCTTTCTTTCGTTGACTTTGATGATCAACACTATCAATTAATCTCTGACGAATTGGATAAAGGGATAGAATCAGGTACACCGTGGCAAAACGGTCCAGTTCCATTAGAATATGCAATTACTGGAGTAGGACCTGTATTTATTCGTATCGCGAACTTTAGTTATTTCAAAGAAGTACTAGAAAAAGTTCTATTATTTAAAGAGATTGCTCAAGAAGGAGAATTCTACTTGTTTGAAGTAAACGAAGGTGGAAATGGTGCCTCTGTCATTGTAGAACATAATACGGTTCTTCCTGAAGCACAACAAGGTTTTGGTACAGTGCACCATGCTGCATTCCGCGTAGAGGATCGAGCTGTATTAGAAGAGTGGATTGAGCGACTAAGTCGAGTTGGACTCCCTTCATCTGGTTATGTAAATCGTCACTTCTTTGAGTCATTATACGCAAGAGTTGCGCCGCAAATTTTATTCGAGTTTGCAACAGATGGCCCTGGTTTTATGGGAGATGAGCCATATGAAACGCTTGGAGAGAAATTATCTTTACCTCCGTTCTTAGAGCCAAAGCGTGAAGAAATCGAAAAATTAGTTCGTCCGATTGATACAGTGAGAAGTACTAAGGAATTTATTAAAGAGTAAAAATAGAGATAATAAGTAGAAGAGCAAGTAGTTTTAGCGAATAGCTGGAATTGCTTGCTTTTTTATCAGTAAAATAATTGACTTACTTTTAATGTGTAACTATAATGGTTACATAACAACCATCGGTAATAGCGGTGAGTAATATTTTTTTGATATAATTGTAACTATAATGGTTACAATTAAAAAAGAACATAAAACAACCAAAAAATGTAAAAACTTTAAATAGCAACATGAGAAAGGAGACGGGAATTTTGAAACGGTTTAAGTTTTATATGATTAGCGGTATTGTGCTTGTTTTATTAATAGTATGTAACTTCGTTGATAAGCCGATTGCGAAGGTTGAAGAAGTGAAAGATACTGTTATGATGAAGATAAATACGAAAGAGAAGATGGCGCAGATCGATGGGCAGACGATTTATTTTAAGCAACTTGGTGAGGGGAAACCGCCTTTACTTATGCTTCACGGATTTGGTGGTTCTTCAGATGGGTTTAGTGATATTTATCCGGAACTCGTAAAGGATCATACGATTATCGCTGTTGATATTTTAGGGTTTGGGCGTTCTTCTAAGCCGGTTGATTTTCAGTATTCGTTTCCTGCGCAAGTGAATTTATATTATAAGTTAATGAAGAAACTTGGATATGATCAATTTGCGGTACTTGGTCATTCGATGGGGGGAGAGATGTCCCTTAATTTAGCGTACCTATATCCAGACGCGGTTACCCATCTTGTTTTAGCGGATTCTACAGGGATTGAATCTTTCCAGCAAAAAGAAAGTTATGAAGTGACGCCACTATCGACGGACTTACAAACTGTAACAGAGATTACGGATTATAATAAAAATGAAGTAAAAAATAGTCGTGATGATAAAGAGCATTATGATCAGCTTACGAAAATGAGAGAGCGCCGCATTGCGATGGAAGCCGATAAAATTAAGGTGCCCACTTTAATTATTTGGGGTAGGCACGATAAGAGCGTTTCTTGGAAAAATGGTGAGCTGTATCATCAGTTATTTGCAAATAGTACGTTTCATATTATTGAAAAAGGATACCACGCGCCGTTCCGTCAAGAGCCAATCGAGTTTATGGAATATGTACAAGCGTTCTTCGCGAAGAATCCACAATGAAAAATTTAAGCATAAATCCACTTCTTTCCTCATAGAGTGAAACTAATAAGGCTTGTCTAAGGAAAGGGATGAACGAAAGTGGAAATTTTACCATGGTGGATTTATCTTGTAATCATTGGGATTGTATTGAGTGGCTACATGGTTTTATATACTTCGAAAAAAGAGCAAGAGATGGATAACGATTTTATCGAAAAAGAAGGCGAAGTATATATGAAGCGCTTAGAAGAAGAACGAGAGAAACGTAATCAGGATAGCGATAAAGATTCGGTATTATTATAATTATGGGAGAGTGGATAACATCTTGTTATCCACTTTTTTATTTCCGGAAATATATCAACGATTCGACATGGAATATCAATTTATTGGCGCAAAAAGACAAGGAGAAACAGGCCTTTTCCCGATTCAACTCAATAGTCACAGTAACCATCCAAAGCCCAACTCATACACTATGATGGAGGCTTTTTACTTCATAATCGGATGAAAAAGGAGCGTTACGATGAAAAAACGTACTGTTAATGAAGTGGGAGGGAGTATACCACAACCAATCCGTAGTGATGGAGCAGGTGCGATTGATTCTGGGCCACGTAATGTTATGCGGGATATTCAAAATCCGAATATGCTCGTGCCGCCTATTACGGATGCGGGATTAGTTCCTAACTTGAAATTTTCGTTCTCAGACACTTCTATGATCTTAAAACAAGGTGGGTGGTCTCGGGAGATTACTGTTCGGGAACTTCCGGTTTCGACTACGATTGCTGGGGTAAATATGAGCTTAACGGCTGGGGGAGTACGTGAACTTCATTGGCATAAAGAGGCAGAATGGGCGTATATGCTTTTAGGACGGGCACGAATAACTGCAGTTGATCAAAATGGACGGAATTTTATTGCTGATGTTGGTCCGGGGGATCTTTGGTATTTTCCACCTGGAATTCCGCATTCCATTCAAGGATTGGAACATTGTGAATTTCTACTCGCATTCGATAATGGACACTTTTCTGATTTATCTACCTTAGCTATTTCCGACTGGTTTGCACATACTCCAAAAGAAGTTTTATCGGCTAACTTCGGAGTACCAGAGAGTGCTTTTAACTCCATTCCTTCAGATCAAGTTTATATTTATCAAGGAGAGGTGCCGGGTTCGCTTGAGAGCCAGGAAGTTCAGTCGCCAGAAGGAGAAGTTCCTTTAACGTTTAAACATGAACTGTTAAAACAAAAACCGATTAAGACACCTGGTGGTAGCGTTCGAATTGTAGATTCTACGAATTTCCCTATTTCCAAAACAATCGCAGCAGCGCTCGTTGAGGTTGAGCCTGGTGGAATGAGAGAGCTTCATTGGCACCCGAATAATGATGAGTGGCAATATTATCTTACCGGGCAAGCGAGAATGACGGTGTTTCTTGGAAATGGTACAGCTCGTACATTTGATTATAGAGCTGGTGATGTCGGATATGTACCGTTTGCGACTGGACACTATATTCAAAACACAGGCAATGAAACATTATGGTTTTTAGAGATGTTTAAAAGTAACCGTTTTGAAGATGTATCGTTAAATCAATGGATGGCACTGACTCCTAAAGAAATAGTGGAAAGTAATGTACATGTTGGCCCGCAATTGGTGGATTCTTTACGTAAAGAAAAGTGGCCTGTTGTGAAATATCCGGGTTTTTCTTATAAACCGAAAACGGATGAGTAAACATGGATATATGCGTTATTCTTTCTGGAGAACGATAGGAAGGAATGGCGTATTTTTTATGTCTAGTCCTGTCTTTACTAGTATTCGTTATTTGTATTATTGTTCGGGAAATTATTATAGAAGAAAAACATATGAAATCTGCATGACATAGAGTATGAAATGGCGCCATTATAAGGTGTAACGCACAAGTTGCGTAAGTTATGCAACGATAACTAGCTTTACTCTTCATCATTTATTTGCCCATACTAGACGTAGAGAGGTGATAAACACAGTATGATTTTTAGTGAACGCTTGAAACAAGAAAGAGAAAAACGAAATTGGTCGCAAAATGATTTGGCTGAAAAAATTCATGTAAGTAGGCAGTCTGTTTCGAAATGGGAGACGGGAAAGAACTATCCGAGCATTGAAATTATTATTCATTTAAGTGATCTGTTCGGTATTACAATTGATGAGTTGTTGAGGAGCGATGAAGAGTTGACGCAGAAGGTAATCGAAGATAGTAAACAATTAGCGTATCCAAAATGGAAGGTGTTTTTTGATAGTCTATTCATGCTGGGCGTATTTTTGTTTATTACAAAAATTGTTGTATGGATGGTAAATAAGTTTGTAGGAGCAAGCATTACAATTGTCGCAGATGCACCATATGTAATGAATTTTTTACCCCTCATATTAATGGTTATAGGTGGTACGGTTTCTGATAAGTTGAAGAAAATATATAGATAAGAGAAAGATTTGTAAGAAATCCCCTACACTAGCTGTTCTTTTCACTTAAATTGTGTACTATAAAGGATAGGATGATATAAAGAAGGGGACATTTAGAATGGAATTTCATGAACAGAAGATTTTGCCGGCAGTGAGGCAAATTAAAGATTTGGAAAAGCTATTACATAGTTCGTATGAGTATATTGTTATTTTAGACATTCATGTTGGTCAATTGAAGAGTGTTGTGTCACTCGCGAAGCAGCATAATAAAAAAGTATTTTTACATGTTGATTTGATCCATGGATTACAAAGTGATGGGCATGCGACGGAGTTTTTATGCCAAGAATATAAACCGTACGGGTTATTATCGACAAAGGCGAGCGTAATTATGAAGGCGAAGCAAAAAGGTGTCGTCTCCATTCAACGCATCTTTTTAATTGATTCTAGCGCAATGGAAAAGAGCTGTAATTTACTAGAAAAGACGAAGCCGGATTATATAGAGGTGCTTCCTGGTGCGTTAACGGGTGTCATTGCTGAGGTGAAAGAGCGTACAGGTGTACCGATTTTAGCAGGTGGTTTTATTCGAACTGTAGAAGACGTTGAAAGAGCGTTAAATGCTGGTGCGACAGCAATTACGACATCGAAAAAAGAATTATGGAAACATTACCAAAAAAAGTGACGGAAATGTGAAAAAATTCTGTTGACACCGCTTTCATTAGAGGTTAACATTATAGACAAGTTAATAAACGTGACGGAGAAAAGAAGAGATCCACATTTTATTGTTTCTATATATTATATAGAAGCATGTAAGCTGTGGATCTTTTTCTTTTGAAAAAAAAACGAATGGCCATTCATTTTACCTCTATCACTTTTCGAAAGCATTTAAATTGATTGTGGAGGGATTTTATGTCAGCATTTTTAGGGGAATTAATAGGGACTGCGTTGTTAATCTTACTTGGTGGCGGTGTTTGCGCTGGTGTAAGTTTAAAGAAATCGTTTGCGAAAGATTCTGGTTGGATTGTAATTACAATGGGCTGGGGCTTAGCGGTAGCGATGGCAGCGTATGCAGTTGGATCAATTAGTGGGGCACATTTGAATCCGGCTTTAACGATAGGACTTGCTTTTAAGGGAGCGTTCCCATGGAGTGACGTACCTATGTATATCGCAGCACAAATGATTGGGGCAATTATCGGGGCAGTTCTCGTATATTTACATTACTTACCACACTGGAAAGAAACAGAAGATCCAGGAACAAAGTTAGGTGTATTTGCAACAGGTCCAGCAATTCCGAACACATTTACAAACCTTTTAAGTGAAATGATTGGAACATTCGTTTTAGTATTTGGTATATTAGCAATTGGAGCAAATAAATTTGCAGATGGTTTAAATCCATTTATCGTAGGTTTCTTAATTGTAAGTATTGGTTTATCATTAGGTGGAACAACAGGATACGCAATCAACCCGGCTCGTGATTTAGGTCCGCGTATTGCACACTTCTTCCTTCCGATTGCAGGAAAGGGCGGTTCAAACTGGAAGTATGCATGGATTCCAGTAGTTGGTCCGATTCTAGGTGGATCACTTGCAGGATTATTCCATCAAGTTGTATTTGAAGGAAAACAAAATTCAGCACTTATTTATGTGATTATTGCAACTGTGATTGTACTAGCAATCTCTTATATGACAAGTAAAAAAAGTGAAACTACTACAAATAGTAGAAAAGTAGCATAGGGGGAAACTGATATGAAAAAATATATTCTTTCATTAGACCAAGGAACAACAAGCTCACGCGCAATTCTTTTCAATAAAGAAGGAAAAATCGTTCATTCAGCTCAAAAAGAGTTTACGCAACATTTTCCAAAGCCAGGCTGGGTTGAGCATAATGCACAAGAAATTTGGGGATCTATTTTAGCAGTTATCGCAACTTGCTTAAGCGAAGCAGATGTGAAGCCAGAACAAATCGCTGGTATCGGTATTACGAACCAACGTGAAACAGCGGTTGTATGGGATAAAACGACTGGAAAACCAATTTATAACGCAATCGTATGGCAATCTCGTCAAACAGTTGAAATTTGTGATGAGTTAAAAGAAAAAGGTTATAGCGAGATGGTTCGCGAAAAAACAGGTCTTTTAATTGATGCATACTTCTCTGGTACGAAAGTAAAATGGATTTTAGACAACGTTGAAGGTGCAAGAGAAAAAGCGGAAAACGGCGAGTTATTATTCGGAACAATTGATACATGGCTTGTATGGAAATTGTCTGGCGGGAAAGCGCACGTAACAGATTACTCAAATGCATCACGTACATTAATGTTTAACATTCACGATTTACAGTGGGATGATGAGCTTCTAGACATGTTAACAGTACCAAAGAGCATGCTTCCAGAAGTACGTCAATCATCTGAAATATATGGAGAAACAATTGATTACCACTTCTTCGGTCAAAATGTACCGATTGCAGGTGTAGCTGGTGACCAGCAAGCAGCATTATTTGGACAAGCTTGTTTCGGTGAAGGTATGGCGAAGAATACTTATGGGACTGGTTGCTTCATGTTAATGAACACAGGCGAAAAAGCAGTAGCTTCTGAGCATGGCCTATTAACAACAATTGCATGGGGTTTAGATGGTAAAGTGAATTACGCATTAGAAGGAAGTATTTTCGTAGCAGGTTCTGCAATTCAGTGGTTACGTGACGGAATGCGCATGTTTAAAGATGCGAGTGAGAGTGAAGTGTATGCTAGCCGTGTTGAATCAACTGAAGGTGTATACATAGTACCAGCATTCGTAGGACTCGGAACACCGTACTGGGATAGTGAAGTACGCGGCGCTATGTTTGGTGTAACGCGCGGTACGACGAAGGAGCATTTCATTCGTGCAACGCTAGAATCTTTAGCATACCAAACGAAAGATGTACTATGCGCGATGGAAGCAGATTCAGGTATTGAACTGAATACATTACGCGTTGATGGCGGGGCAGTTAAGAATAACTTCTTAATGCAGTTCCAAAGCGATATGTTAGACGTTCCTGTAGAGCGTCCAGTGATCAGTGAAACGACAGCTTTAGGTGCAGCATACTTAGCTGGTCTTGCGGTTGGGTATTGGAAAAACCAAGATGAAATTAAAGCGCAGTGGAATATGGATAAACGCTTTACACCGGCAATGGAAGCGGAAACAAGCGAAGAGCTATATGCTGGATGGAAAAAGGCAATTGAAGCAACTAAAGCTTTCAAATAATCATAAACAGTGTTATAATGATGACAAGTTAATAATTCGGTAGGAGATTTGGAGAGACCACAACACGCTATAGAGGCGAAATCTATAGCGGAGTTCGTGGTCTCTTTTTTCGTTATCAAAGGGAGGAATTACCATGAAATTTTCAAGTAAACAACGTAAAGACGTATTAAACGGAGTAAATAAACAAGAGTTAGATGTGATCGTAATTGGTGGAGGTATTACTGGTTCTGGTATTGCATTAGATGGGGCAACACGCGGTTTATCAACAATTGTGTTTGAAATGCAGGACTTTGCAGCAGGTACATCAAGTCGTTCAACGAAACTTGTACACGGCGGTTTACGTTATTTAAAACAACTTGAAGTGAAAATGGTAGCAGAGGTGGGGAAAGAGCGTGCGATCGTATATGAGAACGGTCCCCATGTAACAACACCGGAGTGGATGTTACTTCCGTTCCATACAGGCGGCACGTTCGGGTCATTTAGTACATCAATTGGTCTTCGTGTATACGACTTCTTAGCAGGCGTAAAACGAAGCGAGCGCAGAAAGATGTTTAACCGTGAAGAAACGCTAAATAAAGAGCCTCTTGTAAAACAAGAAGGATTAAAAGGCGGCGGTTACTACGTAGAATATCGTACAGACGATGCGCGTCTTACAATTGAAGTAATGAAAGAAGCGATTGAACACGGTGCGAAAGCTGTTAACTACGCAAAAGTAGATAGTTTCTTATATAAAGATGGAAAAGTATGCGGTGTACGTGTAATCGATTTACTAGACGGAGAAGTGTACGAAGTTTACGGTAAGAAAATTGTAAACGCAGCTGGTCCTTGGGTAGATACACTTCGTGAAAAAGATAACTCTAAAAAAGGGAAAGTACTTCAGTTATCAAAAGGTGTGCATTTAGTAATTGACCAAAAACGTTTCCCGTTAGGTCAAGCAATTTACTTTGATACACCAGATAAACGTATGGTGTTTGCGATTCCTCGCGAAGGAAAAACGTACGTAGGTACAACAGATACGTTCTATGATAAAGACGCAGCTGTACCGCACATGACAACAGAAGATCGCACATACATCATTAATGCGATTAACTACATGTTCCCAAGCGTGAAAATTACAGAAAAAGATGTGGAGTCAAGCTGGGCTGGTGTACGTCCGTTAATTTATGAAGAAGGTAAGAATGCATCTGAAATTTCTCGTAAAGATGAAATTTGGACTTCTGAATCTGGTTTAATTACAATCGCGGGCGGAAAATTAACAGGATACCGCAAAATGGCTGAAATGGTAGTAAACTACGTAACGAATCTATTGCAACAAGAAGGACATAGTGCATATCCGAAGAGCGATACGAAACATATGCCAATCTCTGGTGGTCATGTAAGTGGTTCACACGGATTCCCGGCATTTATCGCAAAAAAAGCAGGAGAAGGTACGAAATATGGTTTAACGACAGCTCAAGCTGAAGAATTCGCGAAATTCTACGGCTCTAACGTTGACGTACTGTTCGGCCTAGCGGAAAAACATAAAGACGAAGCGAAAGAATACAACATGCCGCTTGATGTTCTAATCCCGCTTGTATACGCAATGGATTACGAAATGACAGCAAAACCAGTTGACTTCTTCGTACGCCGCAGAGGCGCTGTATTCTTCAACATCCACTGGGTATACGAGTGGAAAGAAGCAGGAATCAACTACATGGCTGCAAAACTAGGCTGGAGCAAAGAAGAGCAAATGAAATACACAGCTGAACTAGAAAAAGCATTAACAGATGCTGTAATTCCTGTAGATCAACAAGAGCAGGCAGCTGCGTTAGCGTAAAATAGAAAACCACCTGAAGGGGAGCCTTTAGGTGGTTTTTTGTGCGTTATTTATAGAATTTTAAATACTATACTTGTATTTTATAACCAAAAAACCTAATATTTAGTTTATCGAGAGAAGTTTGATACAAAAAATAAGATACCGATATGAGGTGTATCATGAAAAAATTAATTACTTATGATTCTGAAATCCAGATGGCATATCTTTATTTAATTCCATTCACTTCAGAAATTGAGATTGAATCGACTGAAGAATTGGAAGAAAATCCAAAACTAAATGTAGATATAGATCAATTTGATCGTATAGTGGGGATAGAGTTTTTTGGAGAAAATGCTCGTAAATTAAAAGGATTAACAAATAGGAGTAAAATATATAAAAAGAAAACTTCAATAGAAAATAAATTTCATATAGAGGTGGAATTATATGCCTAAAATTGACAACATGTTAGCAATTCTATGGATGCTTCGTTCAGGTGAAAAAATTACTGCAAAACAAATTTCGGAAAAGTTAGAAATTAATATAAGGACTGTGTATCGTTATATTGATACAATTTCAACAAGTGGCGTACCTATAATTTCAGAACCAGGACATAACGGTGGATACACTTTATTGAACAATTTTATTGAAGCTCCTCTTTTTTTTGATTTTGAGGAGCAAACTTCACTATTTCACGCTGCTGTTTTTGCGGAAGAAGCCGGATATTATGGAGGTGAAGCACTAAATAGGGCCATTTCAAAACTAAGTAAATACTCAAATCAAGAGCAGGAAACAAAGATAAACCAACATTTAACTAGTCTTGAAGTAATAAGTCGATTAAGTTCTCTCTCTATGGAATCTTTTTTGAAGGAGTTGGAGCAGGCCTTAGCTGACGGGTACTCAGTAAAAATTCTTTACCATAAAAATGGCGAAAAGCAATTAAATTATAGATTGGTCGATCCGTACAAAATTATCTATTGGAATAATAAGTGGTATGTGATTGGATTTTGTCATCTTAGGAATGATATCCGTAGTTTTAGAGTAGATCGAATTGAAAGTCTAATGCTAACCGAAAATAAGTTTAATCGGCTAGAAAATTTTTCAGCACGTGACTTTTTTATAAAAAATCTTCTTCCAACTATAGAAGGTAAGGAAGGGATTATTTCTTTGGTTATTAATGGGGATAAAAGTGTATTGGCTGATATTTGCCAACATTGGTTTTTAGGACATTATTTACAAGAACGGACTTCAAATCAAGCAGTTTTTCTTCTTGAAAAAGATATGATACATACATATGTACCTTATTTACTTTTACCGTACAATAAATCTATTAAAGTTATTGAGCCAATAAGTCTTAAGAAAAGACTTATTGAAGTTCTGTCGGAATTAATAAAATTTCATCAAGTATGATAACTTCCCTGACGTTAACTGTCAGGGAAGTTATATTATAATAGCCATATCAATTGTGATTGGAGTGTTATTGGATGCAAACAAAAAAAGTTTTTCTATATGTATTTAATACAATGTCGGACTGGGAATATGGATATTTAACTGCTGAACTAAACTCAGGAAGATATTTCAAAAAAGATTTAGTACCTTTAAAAGTAATTACAGTAGGAGCTAATAAAGAAATGATTACTACTATGGGAGGACTGAGCATAAAACCAGATATTTCCCTTGATGAATGTACTCTTGAGAGTAAAGATCTTTTAATTTTACCAGGAGGGACTACTTGGAGTGAAGAAATTCATCAACCTATCTTGGAAAGAATTGGCCAAGCTTTAAAGCTTGGCACTATTGTTGCTGCAATTTGTGGTGCAACTGAGGCCCTTGCGAATATGGGATACTTAGATACTAGAAAGCATACAAGTAATAATTTAGAATACACTAAAATGGTATGTCCTAACTATAAAGGAGAAAAGTTCTATGAGGTGGGATCTGCGGTATCTGATGCGAATTTAGTTACTGCATCAGGAATAGCTCCTCTGGAATTTGCGATGGAAGTACTGAAAAAATTAGATGTATTTGCACCAGATACATTACATTCATGGTATAACCTAAATAAGACTCATAAACCTGAATACTTCTTCCAGTTAATGAATTCAATAAATAGCTGAGCTAAAAAATCAACTTAGCAGTTTTATATTAGTTCAAATAAAAATAATGAAGTAACTGAAAAGCTCACTTTCTCTATTTTGTTTTGCAGAGAAGTTGGGCTTTTTAATTTGGATTTTCCTTATCGTTGTAAATCCGCATTTTCCTGATGCTACCCCTTATTGCAAAATGAAAGAGCGTATTGGGAGGAAGACGCTCTTTAGGTGAATGTATTGTAACGACTATTCGGTTTATTATATGTAATTTGCTGAGGAAGTGTTTTATAAAAAAGTTATTGCCGACAGTATTTTTTTATGAATTTATAAAACTTTTCCATGGCGTGCGTCGTCTAATAAATGGGAAGGAGGAAATGATGTGGATGAATTAATGGTAGAAGCGTTTGAAATAGAAGATAAGGAACTCTTTATCGATGAAATAATGAACAAGTATGGACAAGAAGTCTTACAGCTTGTGTATTCATATGTGAATAATAAAGCAGTCGCTGAGGACTTAACGCAAGATATATTTGTTAAATGTTATAAATCTCTTCATACATACAAAGGGAAATCGAATGTAAAAACGTGGTTGTGGAGAATTGCCATTAATCATTGTAAGGACTATATAAAAAGTTGGTATAACAAAAAGGTAATCGTGACAGAGGATGAGTCTACGTATATTGGGAGTCAAAAAGAAAGTGTTGAACAAACTGTTATTCAAAATGCAGAGGACCGTAGGCTGGCTTCTGCAGTAATGAATTTACCGATAAAATATCGAGAAGTCATTTATCTATTTTATTATGAAGAATTATCAATTAAAGAGATTGCGATTGTAATAGAAGTGAAGGAAAACACGATAAAAACTAGACTGAAAAAAGCGAAGGAGCTTTTGAAGAAAGGATTGGAGGAATAATCAAATGGAAGATCGATTAAAAGGCTTGCGAAAATCAATGGAGAACACAACTTTTAAACATTTGAGTTTTTCTGATCAGCATCGAAAGCGGGTACGTGAAAAAATCAATCAATCGTCCGAAAAGGAAGAAGATATCCTTTTAGCAGTGTTGCAACTTCTTATGAATGAAAAAACGGGTTATGAATTGATGCAGTTACTGAGGGGGAGAGGGATTCAAAAATTCGAAGGCGATGAAGGCTCTCTATACACTTTATTACATCGTCTAGAACAGAATCGCTTTATCCAATCTAGCTGGGATCACGCGGGAGCTAAATATTATCAATTAAATGATAAAGGAAACAAGATGCTACGAAAGGCAGAAAAAGATTCTACGAAGGCGCGATTTATATTAAAAGGATTAGTACAGGAGTGAGATAAAATTGAACAAAAAAGGGGAGCGTTTTTTAAGCGAAGTTACCAATCATATTAAATCAAAAGAAGCAAAGAGCTTTGTGGCAACTGAACTAGATTTTCACATGAAACAGGCGAAGAATATGTGGATTGAAAAAGGGTTAAGTGAGGAAGTTGCTGAAAATAAGGCTGTTGAACAAATGGGAAGTCCGATCAAGCTTGGCAGAGAACTTAACAAACTTCATAAGCCAAAGGTTGATTGGTTCTTAATTATTTTATTAGTGGCTGCTATGGGGTTAGGGTTTTTACCAATAATCGCTCTTGGGCATACGAACGATTTACTAATGAACAAAGTAATTTCTGTTATTCTCGGCATTGCAACAGCTGTTGGGATCATGCTACTTGATTATCGGAAGTTAGAGAGGCTCGGGTGGCTGTTTTATACAATCGGTGTACTTATCTTGTTAATGATAAAATGTTTTCCGACTGGTTACGTGATTGGGGAAGCAATAATAAAAATTGGCCCTATCAAAATTGACTGTTTAATGACGATACCATTCTTCTTTCTAGCTTGGGCTTCTTTTTTCAATAATAGTAGGTTAAAGTTTATGCATCTTCTCATGTTGTACGTATTTTCTTTATATCTATTTTCAACTACATCAATTCTTTTACCAATTTTCATCTATATTACGATGGTATTCGTTATGCTTTGGTGGAGTAAGCTAGGAAAGAAAACGGCATGGCTCATTACGATTTTACCAATTTTACCCTTTATTATTAGGGATCTATTTTCCTGGTCTGCCGTAAAAGAATACCGGATAGCTAGAATTTTAGGATTTTTAAACCCAGCGCATGATCAATGGGATTTACGATTAAAAGAGGCGATGTCTTCAGCAGGTTGGTTTGTTACATATGGAAATATAAAGTCTATCCCTGCTGCCCATACTGATTTTGTATTCGCGAGTTTGACTTACTATTATGGATATGTGCTTGCGCTAGTTCTTGTCTTGATTCTTTCTCTTTTTGTAGTGAGAATAATGACCATATCGTATAAAACAAATGATGGTTATGGTAAATTGCTACTCGTTGGTGGAGTAACTCTTTTTGTAGTCCATTTCATTTGTAACGTTGGCATGATCCTCGGGATATTACCACGTGTTTCTATATCATTACCTTTTATTAGTTATGGATTAGTACCAACTCTGTTTCATGCATTTATAATGGGGATCGTGCTAAGTGTATATCGACGTAAAGATATGTCATTTAGAATGAAAAAAACACCTTGATAAAAATCAAGGTGTTTTCGTTATACATTTAAAACTCTCCGAAGCAGCCCCGGTTACAAAAGGACTAACCTCACCAACGCTATAAAGCTGCAATTCATGCATCGCGCGCGTACAAGCAGTGTAGAACAATCTACGAAGGCTTGCATCACTGTACACATCTTTAGAGGCATTGTAAATAATAACAGCATCAAATTCGATACCTTTCGCTAAATAAGCGGGGATAATGACAATGCCTTGTTCATACTCGGCTGAGTTACTTTTCACAAGTTTTATATTCTCGATATGGCTGAGTGCTTCGTAGGCAGCGGCACTTTCGGCTGCGGATTTACATATAATTGCGATCGTATTGTGCTGTTGTTCTTGTAGTTCAACAACTTTGGAAGTAATACAATTATGCAGTTCGTTGTAATCAGAAACTTTCGTTACTGTAGGTTTCTCGCCGTCACGTTCAAAGGCGTTAATGTTCTTTCCTTCCGGTACGAGATAGCGTGTAAATTCAATAATCGGTCTTGTTGAGCGATAGCTACGAGTTAAGTTGATGCCGTTTGTTTCGTCTGGCCCGTATAAGCTAGTAAGTGTATTGAAATTAACAGTTTCCCTCGCATGAGCGAATATCGCTTGGTTAAAGTCTCCGAGTACCGTCATTTTTGCGGCAGGGAAGAGACGTTTTAAAAACTCGAATTGAAACGGAGAATAATCTTGTGCTTCGTCTACGAGTACGTGTTTAATGGATCTGTTTGTTTGGAAGCCTTCAATTAATTCTTTTAAAAGTAAAAATGGAGTCGCATCCTCGTAATATAGCTTTCCTTCATCAAGCATGTTTACTGTTAATGAGCAAATGTCGTCCCATTCTTTAGGTTTTTCTCCAGTAACCCATGATGAATTTGTGAAGAGTTGTTTATATATTCCTGTGAAATTGATGAAGCGTAGCGTTTGAACGCCTTTACGCAATGGCTTTAATTTTTTGCGGACAATCATACGTCCGAGTACTTTCGTTTCTTTTTCATAATCATTAAAGGAGTTGTCGTCAAACTCGCCCTTTTTCTGTAAATATTTATAAGCCTTTTGATATTCATCTTTACTAAGTAATTCAATTTCTTCTTCTACCCAAGGTTTTTTCAGTTCTGCTTTTTCGATTGTATCTATTTGTTTATTTAGCCAATCCGTTAACTTTTCAATTCTATTATGGAAACGGAGGGAGGAGTCTGTATTGTAAAATTGCTCTGTAATTTCTTTAGCAGAGGCAATCAGTTTTCCTCTGAATTTCATTCCTCTAAATAACATGCCTGAAGATTCAAGCGATTGTCTGTACGTTCTAATCATATCGAAAAATTGAGTAGATGCTTTAAATCGAATGCTCGCATTTCTAGTTTTATAGGCAGGGCTATTCGTTTCAGTTAGCATATATTCTAGTTGTTCATAAGGGTCTTCAACGTCAAATGACTTGCTTAGTCTATGGTTTAAATATTCCTGGAATGTAACTTGCTGCATATTCTCTTCACCGAGTTCAGGTAGTACGTTAGACACGTAGCTGTTGAACATGGAGTTAGGGGAGAAGAGAATGATTTGATCCGCTTTTAGCCATTCGCGATATTTATATAGTAAGTAGGCGATTCGCTGCAATGCAGCTGATGTTTTACCACTACCAGCAGCGCCTTGAACGATAAGTAGTCGCCCTTCATCGTGACGGATAATTTCATTTTGCTCGCGCTGGATAGTAGCAACAATACTTTGCATATGTTTGTTTGTACCTTTTCCGAGCGCTTGTTGCAGGATTTCATCTCCAATTGTGAGGCTCGTATCGAACATGGAATCAATCTCGCCATTTTGAATAATATATTGTAATTTTTTCTCCACATTGCCGTGGATTACGCCTCCTGGTGTACTGTACTCAGCTGGTCCTGGTGGATAATCGTAGTAGACACTTGAAATGGGTGCGCGCCAATCGTATATAAGAAAGTTTTCTCCGCTTGCATCGGTAAGGGTAGCCACCCCGATATAAATTTGTTCTGCACCAACTTCTCCTTCTTCTTTGAAATCGATTCGTCCGAAGTAAGGTGCTTTATGCATACGGCGTAGTGCGGCAAGTCGATTAAAGGTGTGCTTATGGGTAATTTGTGTTACGGCTAGTGACTGAGCTTGTTGTCTTAAGTTGATAACTGTTTCAAGATAATCGTCAAAAGTATCAGTGTTAACTTTTACATCATCCCAGAAGTGTTTGCGAATGTTGATTACTTCTGCCCGGCGTCTGCCAGTTTCGCTTTCCAGTTTATCAATTTGTTCCGTAATCGTTTCTATTACGGTATCCAAGCGTTTTTGCTCTTGATCAAGTTTTTTGTTCATACGGTAAGCACTCCTTTAAAAGTGAAAAATAGAGGTTGACTGAAGATGTGTTTTGTTGTACAATTAAGATACGGATAAATACATTCTCTTGTTTTTTAAGAATGCGTTTCTGTACTAATTTAACATAGTTTTTTAATTTAATCAATGATAATAAGATAAACCTTGGTTCCGCATGTGGTGGAATCGAGGTTTTTTGTTGTTTTTTAAGAGGGAAGAGCGATCATTGTCAGTTTTTGTCGGTAAGTCGATATAATTGGAGTTATGGTCGATAAATTTTGAGAATCGCCGATATAATTGGCGTTGCGGTCGATATAATTGAAAAATCGCTGATATAATTAGATCCGCAGCTGATTGATCCGGAGAACGGATCATATAATTTCATTTACCGAATCTGAACGTAATGTAACGCAAGGAGAGGGCATACAAAAAAAGCTCGGGCTTAGCCCGAGCTTTTCATTATTTCTTTTCGTCTTTTTTAGCGTCAGCTTTTGGTTCTTCGAAAAGATCTTTCAAATCTTTATCGTCAACTTTTACGTCAGCTTTTTTGATTTCTTTCATCATAAGATCGTTCATGAATTGAGCATCTTGTGCTTTCTTTTGAACAAGTTCTTTTTTGATGTCGCCTTTTACTTCATCAAATGGTTTTTGTTCTTTAATATCTGTTACTTTAATGATGTGGTAACCGAATTGTGATTTTACAGGTTCGCTTACTTCATCTTTTTTCATTTTATAAGCTGCGTCTTCGAATTCTTTAACCATTTTACCAGCTGTAAAGTAGCCAAGGTCTCCGCCTTTTTCTTTTGAACCAGTATCTTCAGAGTATTGTTTCGCTAACTCTTCGAAAGATTTACCTTGTCCAAGCTCTTCTTTAACCTTTTTCGCAGTAGCTTCATCTTTTACAAGAATGTGGCTTGCTTTAATTTCAGGTTTGTAGTTTTCTTTTAGTTCTTTATCAGTGATTGTTTTTCCAATCGCTTGTTCTTGAGCTAATGAAGCGCGAACGCCATTTTTAACTGTTTCTTCTTTAAGACCTTGTTGTTTCATTAGTGTATCGAATTGGTCACCGACTTGCTTTTTCATTTCATCGTACTTTTTGTCCACTTCTTTGTCATCGACTTTGTAGTTTTTAATAAGTACTTTTTCCATAACCATGTTATTTAGTACTTGTTTACCAGCTGTTTGTTTCATTTGAGTGTAGAACTCTTCTTTAGTGATGTCACCAGCTTTAGATGTAACAACTTTGTCTGATGATGATGATGTTCCACATGCTGATAATGCGATTACACTTGTTGCGGCTAAGGCAAGCATAGCTTTCTTCATTCAATAAACACTCCTACTATTATGTATTTTTAATTTATCCCGTACAAATGAAGAAACGCCTTATGATAGGTTATTTTCGTTCATAAGAACCTGATTAAGTCTCACTGATGTCTTTGCTTTTTTGTATATGTAAAAGCACGCTTAACAGGGCTTACCTAGGCTTTAGGATAAAGTTTAGATGCGTGTCGTTTATTTCATAGTATAAGCAATATGTACAAAATTTAATATATCATATTTCGACGAGTTTTCCTATTGATAAAGAAATTTTAACCAGTTTGTGTCAGATTTTGAAAGGGTACCATATTGGGCGAATGCCGCATATATAGAAAAGAGGAGGGGATGGGGGATGAATTCTCAACTTATTTTATTACTTGTACTGTTTATTTTATTGGTTATAGTAGGTATAATTTGCTTATAGAGGAAAAAAATGAGGAAGGGGCTTTCCTTCCTCACTTTCCATGAAATATAATTTCTATATAACTAGAAATTAATAGAATGGTAATACATACATTAATAACTCGAAAGACACCGGGCTGGCGGCTCGCAGATATTTGTTTTCGCTCACACAGTGTATGTGTCATGAAATTCGTGTAAAATATAACAAGAAGTGCGAATGCAACAAAAACAACGGTTATAAGAGTCATGAGGCGAGACCTCCTTTTGGCTAAAATACATATACTTTATATATTGTATCATACGATATTTTGTTCGTGTTACAAAATTCAGAAATAGAAGACTTTGTGTTAGGAAGCGAGGGAGAAAATGGACGTTGTAAGAAGACTAGAACAAGCTGAATATTACGTAGACCTACTATTTAAAATGATTGATGAAGAAAAGTGTCCATTTTATTCTTTAATCATAAAGAAAAAAGCTCGTAAAAAAGACATTGAACGTATACTAAAACTTTGTGAAAAGCTGAACGAACAATATGTAGTGGAGAAAGCAGAAGGCCTTCTATTGTTTGATGCGCTATTAGATCAATTTGAAAAAGCGCTTCCACATCAGCTCGAAGTACACGAAACTGCGGAAGCGCTAGCAAAACAAGGTTTATTTAAGCCACTTATGAATGAATTCTTACGCATGATTGCGAAAAAATAAATAGATTATTTCTTAACTAACTTTTGATCGGATTCCGTAAAGTTCTCCTCGATATCTTCTAATGATTTCTCAAAAATATCGATGAAGTCTTGTCCGTAAATATTACGCAGGATCGCAATCAGTTCGATATTTTCTGGGAACTTACCGTAAAAATTACGAAGTTCAAGTGCCCCATTAAAAACAGAATTATTTTCAGGATCATACTCCTCCATTAAGCAAAGTAGTAATTCTTCCCCTTTGTCTGTAATTTCAATGTACGTATTTCGTTTATCATCTTCTTTTTTTGAGAATACAAGATAGCCGCGTTCTTCAAGCTTTTTAGAGAAGTTAAACGCTGTTGAGACGTGCATAACTCCAAATTTAGCAATCTCAGAAATAGAAGCCCCTTTTAAATGATAAGCGATGGTTAAAATGTGATGCTCATTAATGTTTAAATCGTAAGGTTTAATCCACTGTTGCCAATCTTTCTCTACGCATTTCCATAACGCTTTCGATAATTGAGCAATACGTTGGCTGAAAATCATCGCTTCTTTTACCGAGTAATTTTTTTCTCCACTTTTCATTTACTCACCCACTTTAACATTCTTTTTTCATTATTATCTATTATGCCAGTAAAATAAAAATTAATAAAGTCTTTTTGTGAGAATTGTGAAAATTTTTCGGAAAAACAACATTCTATACAAATCATGCATAACTATGGAAGCGGTTTATGAGTCAAGAATACATGTGTTTTCTTTACATGTTAAGAGATAACATATATTGTAAATGCATAAAAACACGGCATATCTATGTGATATGCCGTGTTAAGGTCAATTCGTGTGAAAAATATTTGTTATATGCAAAAAACTAAGCAGGAATATGTTTACGCTTTTTCTGGAACGGCTTCTTGTAGTTTCTCAATTGACTTTTGAATGTCTAAAATTTCTTTTTCAATATGTCGTTTGTTTTGAGAAATATCTTGTTTCCAGTTAGAAAGTGTGTCTTGCATATCGTCTTTTAGTTCTTGAAATACTTCTTTACCTTCTGAAGCAGTTTCAACGATTTGGCGCTTTAATAATTTTGTATCAGCTGTAATATCAGCTAATGTCTTTTTAATATCAGTTCCTTTTTCTTTCAGCTTACCGCGCATAGCTTTACCAGAAGAAGGAGTTGAGAAAAGAACGGCTATTCCAGCAACTGCTCCGCCGCAAAGTACACCTGTAATAAAGGATTTAGCTTTTGACATAAAAGGAAACCTCCTTATTTTTCGTTCGTATTCATGATGTATAAAAGTGTGCATATCTTTAAGACAAGGGGAAGAAAAGTGAGCTTTTCTCTCTTGTACATGCTATGCACAAAAAATCATATCCCCGGCATTTTTGGTGAAGAAATAAGCCATTCAATAAATGCCAGAGGAATCGGCTTGATATGTATTACTTCTTATTATAGTGGCACTATTTCACACTATTTGCAATTGTACTTGCGATGTTTTGTAAATTTTCCATTGTATATTCATTTTGGTGTGATTTCCAAACAGCACCGAAACCATCGTTTTCACCGTAGCGTGGAATTAAATGAAGGTGGAAGTGGAATACAGTTTGTCCAGCTTTCTCGCCGTTATTGTTAAGTAGGTTGAAGCCAACTGGATTAAATTCTGCTTTCATTGCATTTGCGATTTTTGGAACGACAGCAAAAATATGTGATGCGATTTCTGGCGTTAACGCAAAAATGTCTTGTTTGTGAACTTTCGGAATAACAAGAGTATGTCCTTTTGTTACTTGACTAATATCTAAAAATGCAAGTACATGTTCATCTTCGTATACTTTTGAGCAAGGGATTTGCCCGTCAATGATTTTACAAAAAATACAATTGTCCGCTGTATGATTCATCAATCTCATCCTTTCAAATAGTCTTAGCCGTATTTTACCATAATTACATAGGAGAACAAACACGAAAAACAGGAAGCTGACTCAGCTTCCTGTTTTCTGAAGAGGGATTGAAAAAGCATTTTTTTAT
The DNA here is from genome assembly GCF_016892495.1 of Bacillus sp. RIT 809. Classification (NCBI taxonomy): domain Bacteria; kingdom Bacillati; phylum Bacillota; class Bacilli; order Caryophanales; family Bacillaceae; genus Bacillus; species Bacillus sp. RIT 809. Next base: position 132,877 of record NZ_JAFEMR010000010.1, read on the forward strand.
AATTTACGGTTCGCAGACACCTCATTTATATAAGAAATGCACGGTAAATCGGCTAAAGTTTCTGCCGTAGACACCCCATTTTCAAGTGAAATGAATTGCAATCTTTTTAAAAATGAAATTGTTTATTTTTTAAAACAGTATATGCTCTTTCGGAGACACCCCGTTTCGAAAATGAAACAAATTATCTGGTTATGTGTAAATTTCATTGTCCAATTTGGACACCCCATTTCATGATGACTTCACTATGTTGTTGTACTCATCAATTGGTGGTTGCTTTTTCAAGTGTGTTCCTTCTTCACTAATTATGATGTCCGCTTTCGTAAAAATATATGCGAAGAAATTTAAATTTTTTTTTGGAGACATCGATACTATGTAGTGCACCATGATTTTTGGTAAGATGAATATATACATTTCTTACAAAAGTGAATGAATATAAATGAAGAAAGTGGTGTCGTATGAGCGAGTTATTGCGTGTAGAAAATGTTACAGGAGGATATACGAAACGACCTGTACTGCAAAATGTTTCGTTCTCTGTTAATAAAGGCGAACTTGTCGGCTTAATCGGTTTAAATGGAGCCGGGAAGAGTACGACAATTAAACATATCATCGGTTTAATGGAGCCGAAAAAAGGAACTGTCACAATTAACGGAAAAACAATTCGTGATGATATGACAGCGTACCGTTCTAGTTTCTCCTTCATTCCAGAAACGCCAGTATTATATGATGAGTTAACGTTAGAAGAGCATTTGAAATTAACAGCGATGGCGTATGGTGTTGATGAAAAACAATATGAAGAACGTGTAGGACAATTATTACAAGAATTTCGCATGAAAAATCGTTTAAAATGGTTTCCGTCTCATTTCTCAAAAGGGATGAAACAAAAAGTGATGATTATGAGTGCATTTTTAGTTGAACCATCACTGTACATTGTGGACGAACCTTTCGTCGGGCTTGATCCGTTAGCGATTCAATCACTTCTTCAAATGATGGATCAAATGAAAAAGAGTGGTGCGGGCATCTTAATGAGTACACATATTTTAGCGACAGCAGAGCGCTATTGTGATTCATTCATTATTTTGCATCAAGGTGAAGTGAGGGCGATGGGAACATTATCAGAACTTCAATCACAATTTAACATGCCTGGTGCAACGTTAGATGATATTTACATTGCATTAACAAAGGAAGAAGATTATGAATAGCACAGCGTTATGGAAAGAACGATTTCGGCACTTTCTAAAAGAAGTTCGTACATATAGTAAATACGTATTTAATGATCATTTGAAATTTATTTTCGTATTTATCATCGGCGCAGGAGCGTATTATTACCAGCAATGGTTACAAACGTTAACACCATCGTTTCCGACAGCGGTCGTTATGGCAGTTTTACTTGGCCTCGTATTAACAGCTGGATCCATACAAACGTTATTAAAAGAAGCAGACCTTGTGTATTTACTGCCAGTTGAAGAAAAGTTAAAGCCTTACTTTACAAAGGCATTTCTCTTTACGTTTATGATTCAGTTATACATAATCGCAATGGTAGCCGCTGCGCTTGCCCCGTTATACTTCCAGCAAATGAAGCAAACAGGAGCGGCTTACATATGGATTGTAATCGCGTTCGTCATTGTAAAAGCGTGGAATTTATTCGTAGCGTGGGAAAAATCATTTTTAACAGATCAAAGCGTTCAAAAAGCAGATTGGTTCATTCGCTTTATCTTAAACGGCTTATTTGTGTACGTCCTTGTAGAACGTACTTCAGTCATTTTTACCGGTGTAATTGTTTTTCTTATGGCGCTATACCTTGCTGTTATGCATCAAAAGGTGAAGGGAAAGCCGCTAAACTGGGAGTATCTAATTTCTGAAGAAGGTAAAAAAATGATGCTGCTGTACCGCATTGCGAATATGTTCGTTGATGTACCAGCGTTAAAAGAGAGAGTATCACGTAGGAAATGGCTTGATTTCATTCTTTCGATAATTGGTGAGAAACGTACATATTTATACTTATATACGAGAACGTTTTTAAGATCAGGTAACTATTTCGGCTTATATATGCGTTTACTCGTTCTTGGAGGAGTCATTCTTTACTTCATCCCATTTTTATATGGACGTTTTATCGTAAGTCTTATTTTCTTATACTTAATCGGCTATCAGCTATTAACCCTTTGGAAACATCACCGCATGAAAATTTGGCTTGATTTATATCCAGTAGGGGTAGACGAGAAGAAGAACGATTTTCTTACTTTATTAAATGCGATTCTCATCATCGGTAGCGTTGTATTTACAGTTATATTTGCACTTGCGACGAAAGATTTCATAATGACCGGCATTTTATTTGTCGTAAGCATATTATTTAGTATTGGTTTCGTTTATCAATACGGTGCGAAACGCATTGAGCGTTTAAACTGAAGGGAATGAACCTATGATTACATATGAAGAGAAGGTTATAAAAGAATTGGAGCAGTGGAAAGCTACATTCATGAAAGATTCTTCTATGATGACACGGTTCTCTAAAAAAGTGCAGGTGAAAGTGCAACAACTAGTGCCGGCGAAAGTGCAAAAGGTACTAACAGAAACGATTCGGATGATGGTACAAACAATTAGTGCTGGATCAAACTTCATAAAACCGAAGCTAAAAGAAACGAACTGGTCACTGCAAAGACGAGACGATGAAGTACGTAAAAAAATGGATGAGTACAAAAAAGTCGCAGCGGCAGAAGGAGCAGGAACGGGAGCAGGTGGTATTCTCCTCGGTCTTGCTGATTTTCCGCTTCTACTTACCATTAAAATAAAATTTTTATTCGATGCAGCAACATTGTACGGATTTGATACGAGTAAAAAAGAAGAGCGCCTTTTTATTCTTCACGTTTTCCAACTTGCTTTTTCGAGTGATGACCATAGAAAAGAAGTATGGAAAGCAATTGAAACGTGGGATACAGAAGAAGAAAATCATATGGACTGGGAAAAGTTCCAAACAGAATACCGAGACTATATTGATTTAGCAAAAATGCTTCAGCTTGTCCCGATCATCGGTGCCCCGGTCGGCGCGTATGCGAACTATCAATTATTGCAAAGGCTTGGGGAAGTGACGATGAATTGTTATCGTATGCGCTTGCTTAATAGAAATTAATTTGCTTTATAAAAAAGAAGGTATCCTAAATTACACATTTAGGATGCCTTCTTTTTTATTTATATTTATTATTCCCTGACGAATGAAGGAATGGAGCGCAGTCCCTATAATATATTTACGGAAATCTTATTAAACCATAACAATATCTTTACCACCTCTAATCAATTACTTATAAGTGGGGTCTCGCCATATCGCCATCAACTTAAGAAATTGGCATTTCCCCATATCGAAAAAAATGAGCTGAATTATTATAAATAACTCTGGAAAGATAAAATTTTCATTTTGGGGATACTTCAAAATATTAGCCTGGTGGACATAGGTATCACCACATGTCCATGGATTAAAGAAAGAGCCTATTATTAAACTGTACCCTACTCTTTGGGTCGGAAGAGGTGCTATAGATGAATGTAAAGACATATAGGGCTCAAGTGTTTTCTTGGTCTAAGGAGACCAAGGTAGAAATAGTAGAACTCATTTCCGCCGGCATAGGTATGGCCGGACCTGTTCTGTTCGCCACAGTTCTAGGCTATCCCGCTCTTGGTTTTGCTGCATCGGTCGGCAGTTTGGCAGTCAGTAGCGTGAAAGTCGGTTCGAGTTTTATAAATCACGGGAAAAAGTTGGCATCAGCGCTGCTATCAGTAGTTCTCGCTGCGATTGCTGCTGTTCTCTCTTTCGGACATGGCTATCTGACATTTGGAGTCTTGATCCTGCTGGTAAGCCTTGCTGCGTTAATTGGCGGATATAGTCGTGCCTTGGCGGTGGCAACAACACGCTTTGTCGTATTCCTGATCATCATCCTCAACATGGTCGACCAGACGGAGTACCGGATGGAACTAATTTTTTCAATCTTAGCAGGGGCGATTTGGACCGTCAGTATCAGCTTGGTGCTAGGCATCTGGGTACACCGTTGTTATAAATCATCGCTGGATGGAGATGTGAAAGGGCCAACATCGAAAAAAATCATTCTATGGCGGAATTCTCTTGCACACCTATCCGGTTGGCAATTCCCAATCAGGCTCGCATTATGTCTAGGTATAGCTGAGGGATTGCGAATACTTTGGCCCGAGCACCACTTCTATTGGATTGCAATTACCGTAGCGATCCTTACTCAGCGGAAAATAGAACTCTTTCCAATCAAAACAACACAACGAGTGCTTGGTACAGTAATCGGCGTGATTGTTGCGAGCTTGCTTCTCGCAACTAGTCTACCAATTTGGGGGTTAGTTATAAGTATCGGGCTATTTGCAGGTGTTCGACCTCTTCTAAAGGTTCGAAATTATCTTGTATACTCTGCAACCATGATCCCACTCATTATTTTGATCATGGAAGCCGGCAAGCCGTTCCAGTTTATCATTCTGTTCGACCGTGTATTTGCAACCCTTATCGGTGCAGTCATCGTGATTGCAGTGAACTTGATATTCAGTAGAGCGATGGCGAAATCAGTGTAAAGGTGGTTATCTAGCCAAAGATGCTTTACTTGGAATAAAGTTTGATTAAATTAACTTAATAAACCTTGATAAAAGAGCAAATAAAAAAAGCGTGGTTCGAAAAAAGATTGTTCAAAACACGCTTTTTCTATATTCAATTAAATCATCCTTTTATTAAACTTTGTTTCATGGCCACAAAATGATATCTAAAAGTTAGACACGTTATTTCATTAGGAAGCTTCTTGGGCATGGGTCCGGTATTGTACGAGGGCTCATGCCTTTTAGTTTTGCCTTTGCTGTTGTGTATTTTATATTGTGGATCCATTGACAGTTACTTTTGCGTCTATAGTAAATCCTAATCTTGCATCTACAGATGCCTACAACATTATTATCCTGCCAATATGGAGAATCATAGAAACATAGGTTGTCCACTTTAGACACGACACGTTTTCCTACATTTAAATTGTTTCGTTCCAATCGACTGCAAAATGAACGAATACGTTTCTCCCTGTCTCACCAGATTTCTTGTATTTAAAGCCATTTTCCCTTTTAGGGTGATATAGTCCTTAAGATCTTGTTAAACCTGTGCAATTACGGTTGGAATTTCATGCTGTTTGACACATATCCCCAGGCTATCTGGACATGATAAAAGATGAGGTGACTGACATGAAGGATAAAATATTAGAATTAGTACCAGGATCGGTAAAAAAATTACTCCAGAAAAAAGTTAAAGATGGAAACCGATGCATCATTGATTTGGTTGTGGATGATGCAACTGCTTATGGATTTGAACCGGAGCAAGTAGTCCCCTGTATCATGGCGGGTTATTATGTTTATGAATCCACCACCTATCCCAGTGAAATGGAGGAAGAATGGAAGCTGAACTTGGTTTTTCATGCGGCCAATCGCTCGGCAATGAAGCTTCTGTCTTATGGGAAGTATAAAGCGAAACAATCTGAAAGTGGATGGATGAGATATACAAATCCATAAGGTTTACTTAACATACACTAACTAGCTTGGTGAGCATGAGGCACCGTCACATGCCCATCAACCTGAGATTTTGAAATAGCACCAAGTATTTTGGTGAAAAAAAGAAACATTTAAGTTCCTAATGACATTTTTCTAATGTAAGTTATAACATTGCCTAAACAACAACTACCTTGTGGATTGTTTACTTCACAACCACATCGGTTTTCTCTTATGTTTTCGCGAATAAGCTCTACTGGATTAGGAGTAAGTCCATTTTTCACATATTGTTTAATTTTTTTTTAGTTCTTGAATTTTACGTTGGATGTCCTCTAATTTAAGAACAGTGAAATCATATATGTCACCGCACTTTGCTTCATTGCGATCGACCATTTGTATCGAATGGTCTCCGTGTTAACGCCACACTTTTCAGCCAGTCCTCCAATAAGATATTGCATCTATCGCACCTCATATAAAGTATAAACCCTGTACCATAGTACAGGGTCAAGGAAAGTATTATTTACTATATTATCGATCTACTTTCTTAAAATAAACTGTCATTATTCAATAAGTCTTATTCAACAATATGGTCCGATTGCGAAATTCTAAAACTACATTTAGAGCGATTAACCTTTATCACCACGTAACTCTTTACTACAACGTTTTACAAAAAACGCTGTTATTAAAATAATAATTCCTATACTCAAAACAAGTAATTGATCGAGTGCAATCACATCACGAAAAATCCAACGAGAAACAAAACCGAAGCTAGACATGCACACACATATAAAACCAAAATAATTTAACCATCTATGTACATTTTTCATCCTTTCCCCTCCTAAAACTACATTTTATCATTCCCTCCTGTTTTTGGGTGTGAGTGCTGGCTAGTCGTGTGGCGATACCCCATGCCCATCAAGCTAAGGTCTTTAAGTACCCTCTAAACAAAATTTTTAATTTTTTTACAGTTATTTATGTGAATTCAACTCGTTTTTTTCGTTTTGGGGACAATGCATTTTTTAAGTTGATGGCTATGCTCAAATTTGAGAGTCTTTTTTTGCTATTTCTATTCATATTTTTTTGTTTTTTACCAATAATATACAGAGAAGGTAGATTTGTCTATAAAGTTACTTTACTGTATTTAGGGGTGCAAATATGAAAGTATCAATATTTATTACTTGTGTTGCAGATGTTTTTTATCCAGAAGTAGGAAGAGATGTTGTGGAAATTCTTGAAGATTTAGGGTGTGAAGTGGATTTTCCTAAAACTCAAACTTGCTGCGGACAACCAGCTTATAATAGCGGGTATGTTAAAGAAACAAAAACAGCTGCAAAACATATGATTGAAGCCTTTGCTAGTTCAGAATATGTTGTGGCACCATCGGGCTCTTGCGCTATGATGGTTCACGAGTTTTCTAGCTTATTTTCTGAAAGTGAAGCGGAGTGGAAGAAAAAAGCTACTGAACTTGGAAATAAAACATATGAGTTCACACAATTTCTTGTGGAAGTATTAGGGAAAGAAGACTTAGGTGCGGAGCTTCATAAAAAAGCAACGGTTCATACATCTTGTCACATGAGCCGATTAATGGGGATTAAGGAACCACCGCAAAAATTATTAAAATGTGTAAAGGGACTGGAAGTTGTTTCACTGCCGCATAATTATGATTGCTGCGGATTTGGGGGCACATTCTCAGTGAAAATGCCAGAAATTTCTGAGCAAATGGTTGAGGAAAAAGTAAAGCATATTATGGAAACCGGTGCGGAAGTGTTAATTGGGATGGATTGTAGCTGCTTAATGAATATAAAAGGACGTTTAACACGCAATGGTTATCCAATTGATGTAAAACATATTGCTCAAGTATTAAATGAAGATCGAAAACAAGGGGGGATATAGAGATGGGAATGAAAATTGGGAACGATCCCTTTCATAAGCGTACTAAAACAGGCATTGGGGATCCATTTATGCGACAGGCTGTCAGGAAAGCGCAAGATGGTCTTAGAATCAAGAAATTAAAAGCTACTGAGAGTCTTGGAAACTGGGAAGAATGGCGAGCTTTAGGAGAAGAAATTCGAAAGCATACATTAGAAAACCTTGATTATTATTTATATGAGCTGAGTGAAAATATTGAGAAAAACGGTGGTTTTGTTTATTTCGCAAAGACTGCAGAAGACGCAAGGGAATATGTAAAAGGGATTGTAAAAAAGAAAAACGCGAAAAAAATTGTGAAATCAAAATCTATGGTAACGGAAGAAATCAGTTTAAATGAAGCGATTGAAGAAGCTGGAGCGGAAGTGTTAGAAACAGATCTTGCTGAATTTATTCTACAAGTGAACGACCATGATCCGCCGTCACATATTGTTGTTCCGTGTCTTCACAAGGATAAAGAACACATTTGTGAAATATTTAAAACAAAGTTAGATTATACGGGAACATCTGATCCGACGGAAATGGCGAGGTTTGTAAGATCGTATATACGTGATGATTTTTTTGCAGCGGATATAGGGGTGACTGGATGTAACTTTGCTGTTGCAGAATCTGGGTCAATTTCTATCGTAGCGAACGAAGGAAATGCAAGGCTTACTACGACACTTCCGAAAACGTTGATTACAGTTATGGGGATGGAACGTATTGTTCCGACATGGGAAGAGCTTGATGTTTTAGTAACACTACTCTGCCGAAGTTCTGTAGGACAAAAGTTAACAAGTTATATTACAGGGTTAACTGAGCCTGGCGGGACAGATGGACCTGAGGAATTTCATTTAGTCATTGTTGATAATGGTCGTTCCGATATTGTAGGAACAGAATTCCAAAGTGTCCTTCAGTGCATTCGTTGCGCGGCATGTATTAATGTGTGTCCTGTATACAGGCATATTGGTGGACATGCATATGGCTCTATTTATCCAGGACCAATTGGAGCTGTGTTAACACCGCTTTTAGGGGGATATGATGAATATAAGGATTTGCCTTATGCATCTAGCCTTTGTGGTGCTTGTACAGAAGCGTGTCCAGTGAAAATCCCGTTACATGACTTATTAATTAAACACCGCAGCCGCATTGTAGAAGAAAAACAATCACCTGTAGCTTGGAACGTGGCTATGAAAGGTTTTGAAAAAGCGGTGAAGAGTCCTAAATTATTTTCTTTTGCAGCGAAGAGCGCTCCCTATGCATTAAAACCTCTCGCAAAAGGAGATAAGATTGAGCGCGGCATTGGACCGTTAAAAGCTTGGACGGACGCGAGAGATTTTCCAGTTCCGAAAAAACAACCGTTTCGAGAGTGGTTTAAAAAACACGTAAAGGAGAACGATGATGGCCATCCAAAATCGTGAGGAATTTTTACTCCAATTATCAGAAAAGCTTGGTAGAAAACGTCCAGAAGCAGTGAAAAAACCGAACTGGTCTTTTTCCCCGCAGTGGAATGTTTTTGACGGACTTTCGCAAGACGAACTTGTATTAAAGTTAATAGAGCACTGCGAAGTAATTCATACAGAAGTAAAGCGAACAACAACGGAAAATCTTGTTGAAACATTGGGGTCTTTTATAAAAGAATGGAATATCAAATCTGTTATATGTTCGAATGATGAGCGCTTTAATGAGTATGGTCTTACGCCATGTTTCAGCAATGAAGGTACAACACATTTTCGTACATGGGGATTAGATCATAAAGAAGAGGACATAGCATTTGCGAAAGCTGCCGACCTTGGCATTACGTTCAGTGATATGACTCTGGCAGAATCAGGAACCGTTGTGCTATTTAATGATGGGTTAAAAGGAAGACATGTTAGTCTGCTTCCAGAGTCATACATTGCAATTGTTCCCAAAAGTACGATTGTACCAAGATTAACCCATGCTACAAAACTGATTCATGATCAAAATAAAGCGGGAGAAAAACTGCCGGCTTGTGTGAATTTCGTTTCTGGTCCGTCAAATAGCGCGGATATTGAAATGAATCTTGTCGTAGGTGTACATGGACCAATTAGAACAGCCTATATTATTGTGGATGATCAATAATGATTTACGTTTGCGACAGAGCGCGAAATATAGCTGAAGCATTATAAGAATACTGAAAATAGAAAGCGCTGGCTGTTAAATATAACCGGGGCTTTTTATTTTGTGTGCCCAGTCGCCTAGTAGCTGGCAGGCAACTGGTGGAGAAATCCTATAAAGGAAAAATGTAATCTGTTTCAGTTTTCTACGCTACTATAACTAACTGAATTGTGTCTTTTCTTAGAAGCTAAGCACACTATAACTAGCTCCAATTATAATGAATACGATAAAGAGCAGAATGAGTAATAAAAGCCCACTACTACCGCTCTTACCATCTTCACCACCGCCGCTACCACCTTTACCGCCAGATCCCATATGAAAATCCTCCTTATCGTTATACATTGTTTTTACTTTATATTTTTCTAGGTTCATCAAGAAGTTCCTTTTAAAACTCTAATTAACTTGCAAATCATTCCTTTTCATTTTACAATTTATTTACCGACCGGTAAGTAAAAATAGAGGAGGTATAGTATGACAAAAAATTTACAAACATCGCACAACATTGTAGAGGCATCATTTAAACTGATGGCAGAGCATGGCATTGAGAAGATGAGTCTTTCAATGATTGCGAAAGAAGTAGGCATATCAAAGCCCGCTATTTATTATCATTTTCCGTCTAAAGAAGCACTAGTTGATTTTTTATTTGAAGAGATTTTTTCTGAATATCAATTCGCGGGTTACTTCGTTAAAGAACAATATACGAAAGAAAACTTTGCAGAAAAGTTAATCGAAGATGGTTTACATATGTTGTCGGAGTATAGAGGTCAAGAAGGCATATTACGCGTTATAAATGAATTCATCGTAACTGCGACGCGAAATGAAAAATACCAGAAACGCTTATTTGAAATACAAGAAGATTTCTTAAATGGATTCCACGATTTATTAAAGCAAGGTGTGGAACTTGGTGTTGTGTCACAACATGCAACAGAAGAAAACGCGCATACGTTAGCGCTCGTTATTGATAATATGAGTAATTACATATTAATAGGATTTCAGTTAAAGTATAAAGAAATTTGGATTCAAAATGTGAAAAACGTAATGAAGGGGGAATAAATAATAAATTTTCAATTTTATGTAAAGTTATGTAAAATGTAGATTGAGACAATTCATATATTAGATTAATAGATTTGGAGTGGTTACATGGATCCATTGAAAAATGAAATTCATCCTGACATGGTCAAGGTGTGGAAAATTCGTGCTGTAATTGAAGAAGGGATAGGTATTCTCGTCATCTTAGTATACCTTTTCCTCATGATAAAGTTTGATTGGTGGGCGTGGATTTTGTATGTGATGGTTGGGTTAACAGTTGCGCTAGCACCATTTTCGTACTTCGTATTCCCGAAACTGCGTCAACGTTATTATAGCTATCAATTAAATGAAGAAGAGCTTGAAATTCAGCACGGTCTTTTCGTTGTAAAGCGCGTATTAGTACCGATGATTCGTGTACAGCACGTTACAATTGAACAAGGGCCAATTATGAGAAAACATGGATTAGCAGAATTACATATTTCAACGGCAGCAACTTCTCATAGCATTCCCGGCTTAACGATGTATGAAGCTGAAATGCTGAAAACGAGAATCGCAGAATTAGCGAAAGTGAGTGATGAGGATGTATAAGAGGCAGCATCCAATCACGATGTTATTAGAATTAAAATTAACAGATTTTATACCATTAATTATTTTCATGTTTAGTTTAAACGGAAAGTTCCCATTTTGGTATTTAATTCCCGCTGGATTCGGTTTACTCACTATTTTTTCAGCATTTGAAAAATGGTATTACACAACATACTGGGTTGAAAATAACGTATTACATGTGAAACAAGGGCTCTTTGTGAAGAAGGAGAGCTACTTAAATAAAGAACGTGTCCAAACGATTAATACGAGTTCAGGCATGCTGTATCAAGTGTTAGGACTAAAGAAAATTAAAATCGAAACAGCTGGCGGAGGCGATGATGCAGAAGTTAGCTTAGCTGGTATTACAATAGAAGAGGCGACTGAGCTTATTGCAATGCTAAATGAGCCAACGCCAGAAGTGAAAGCAGAAGAAACATTAGAAGAAGTAGTAGAAACAGAAATTATTACAGAGGAAAAACAAGCGACAGAGTACAAGTTAACGTGGAAAGAAATTTTATTAGCGTCTATTACATCTGGTCAATTTGGATTATTATTCTCTTTAATATTTGTCGTTTATAACCAAGTGGATGAGTACATTCCGAAATGGATAAAAAATAGCGTAGAGTCGTATGTAATGGATCATGATATATACGGCTGGATTTACATGGTAGCCATTTTGCTCGTCGTTTCTTGGATTATATCCACAATTGGATATGCGTTAAAACATGGTAATTTCACAGTAAATCGAAAAAATGATGAGGTACGCATTTCACAAGGCTTAATTGAGAAAAAAGAACTCGTACTAAAGTTACATCGTATTCAAGGGATTACAATAAAAGAAGGCATTTTACGCCAACCATTCGGTTATTGTGCCGTGCAAGTAGAAGTCATTCAAAGTGAGGGGAAAGAGGAAAAAGTTACACTACATCCAATCATTCGAAAAGATCGTGTGCAACAGTTACTCGCTCATTTACAATTACCATATGAACTAAATACAAACATTATTTCATTACCAAAAGCAGCGCTGCGTCGTTACTTAATTGATAGTTTTATATTCTTCGCAATGCTCGCAATCCCGCTTACAGGAATAATCATATACTTTGAAAAGTATTTCATCATGTGGGCGTTATTACCGCTCGCTATCCTCATCTTTACACTTGGATACGCAACATTTAAAACAAACGGTTATGGTGTAACCGGAGAGCAAATTACAATGGTACATCGTAGTATTGGGAAACATACAGGACTTGTAAGAAGAAGACACGTCCAATCAATTGAAAAAACACAATCATATTTCCAGCGCCGAGCGGATTTATGTACGTATACGTTTTCTAGTGCATCATCGAATTATAAACTAGAGCATACGAGAGTAGAAGATGCGGAGAGAATGCAGGATTGGTATAAGAAGAGAATAAGTGAGAATTAATTTGAAAAGGCTTGCCTAGTATGAAAGGCAGGCTTTTTTGTTATAGAAAAATGAATAGTTTGCAATTGGACTAGGTTTTCTTTAGTGTAATTTATATATGGGTGCAAATACAGATCACATTTCTCAATACGTATCAGAAAAAAGGTTGTATCCTTCTATTTCAGGAAAATTCGTGAAATTTTTGATATAAATGGTATACTAATATAGAAATAATAGTAGGAGGTTATATATGATAAGTCAGTTGAAAAGAGAAGCACTTGATGCATTAAAAGGAAAATGGGGATTAGCGGTAGGTGCAACCCTATTACTTGGAATCCTTATTGGAGCTGTTGAACTTCTAATCACAGGTGTTTTCTCGATGTTTTGGGGTTGGAAAGAAGCAAGTGATTCGCTTACAGTAAGTATTATTGCAATGCTTGTTATCGGTCCGTTAACAATAGGCGCCTATTATCTTGTTTTAAATGCAATCCGTGGGACTAGTGTTCGCATCGGTCATATATTTAGATGGTTTAGCGATGGAAGTAAGCTTATGAAGTCGTTTTTAACATATTTATTAATGTATGTATACTTGATTCTATGGACATTACTTCTTATTATTCCGGGTATTATTAAATCATTTTCTTATTCTATGACGTATTTTATTTTGAATGATCATCCAGAATACACAGCGAATCAAGCAATTACCGAAAGTCGCCGTATGATGAATGGACATAAAATGGATTACTTTTTACTATGCTTAAGTTTCCTTGGCTGGTTCCTTTTAAGTATTCTTACCTTAGGAATCGGTTTCTTATGGTTAGCACCTTATTTCTACGCGACATCGGCAGCATTTTATGAAGAGATTTCAAAAGAATATTATAAAAAAGAAGGTACTACCTTCTAATAAACACCTAAACCACTTATCCCCTAAAGAATATAGGGAACAGATGGTTTAGGTGTTTTGATATGTGTTCTGTTTTTCGGGGGTCACTTCAGGATGAGGTATAGGTTTTTATCCCGCTATTTGTGGGCAGTAAAACTCCTATTGGTGCGGGCTGATAATCAGTGGGGGATGAACAAAACCCCCACTGATTAAAGTTTCACTTTATATAGAAATTCTTCCCTCTATGTTTTATCATAGAGGGTTATTTTTTTATGTAAAAATGATAGAAAATAATGAATAATATATGTAAAGGAAAAGGTGAGGTGAATGAGAGTGAGCAAATTTTTAATTCCGTATTCATTTTCTATATTAAGTTTCTTTATTTCAGTAACGGTACTTGATTTATATGATAGGATGGGAAAAAATAATGAGATGACTTCGCCGAACATACTTGGAAAGGTAATTCAATCTACTTCGCAAATGGGAGTCCTTACATTGTATTTTGGAGCACCTATTATTTTAGGTGGCTGTCTACTTGGTGAGCTATTGTTTAGAAGTATCATTTTACGATTTAAATTAAGCTATATTATATCTTTATTATTATATCTACTTTTAGCTTTTAGTATTGTTTTTATCTTTTTGTCTGTAATGGTAGGAGTTCCAGCAGCATATGAAGAAGTTCGTACTCTTCAAATGATGTATTTCATGGGGATAACTATGATTTGCGCTGTTACATTTTTTGTGAACCGGAATATATGGGAGAAAAAAATAAGTTAATAATGGAGTGACAAAATGAAATACACGTGTCCATGCTGCGGATATAAAGTGAAACTTTAATCAGTGGGGATTTTGTTCATTCCCCACTGATTATTAGTTGAACCAATCGGGCATTTATGGGCAGTTGATCTTCCGCCTAACTCCTTTGTTCTAGCTGAATTTTGAGGTGGGAGTTTTACTGCCCGTTAATGCGGGATAAAACATTAGAAGAAGAACCACCCGGCACATATGAAATTTGTAACATATGTTATTGGGAAGATGATCCTGTTCAGTTTAACGATCATGACTATGAAGGCGGAGCAAATAAGCCCCCGTTAAGACAAGCGCAGAAAAATTTCATTGCATTTGGTGCTTGCGAGGAATGTTGTGTGGGATTAGTTAGAAAGCCGGCTAGCGAAGATGTGAAGGATGCTAGTTGGAAGCAAATTTGTTAAGTGGTTTATAAGTAGAAAATGTTATTACTTATAGAAAGAGAAGTAATAACATGTTTTATTTAGTGATTAAAGAATTGGCACCGTTTTACAAAATAAAAAACTAAAGATGATAAAGTAATAGGAAGGCCAGTTTCAAAAAAGACTTCTAAACTATCTATTGGAATATTTAGGATAAAAGGTTATAATTAACATTTATCAGTTTATGATTACGATAGATTTTGTGAAATGAATCACAAAAGGTCGAGGTACTACGATTTAGTTTAATCAGAAAGAGGAGAACGTATATAAATATGAAGATTATAAAAATCGCAACAATAAGTATGATTGCAGTAGGGTCTCTTGCTATTTCTTCAAGTTCATTAGCTGAAATTGAACATGCAGCTAATAATAAAATCGATTCTACACAATACACAGTAGAAGAGGAACGTGTTCTTTCGCAACAAAAAGAAAGTGAAATAAAAGCTCAGGAAGATCAAGTGAAAAAAGAAATTGAAGCGCAACAAGATCAGGTAAATAAAGAGAGCGATTCAAAAGTGAAAGTAGAGGAAAAGGCAGAAACAGAAACAGTAGCTGAAATGCAACAAAATCAGCTAAAGAATGAAGTGGAAACGGAAGCTCCGAAAGAACAAACAAAACAGGAGAACGTGATACAGCAAGAGCAACCATCAAAAGTACAAGCAGCTCCAAATAGTTTTCCTGATGTTCCTGGTTGGGTAAAGCCATCAGTAGACTATCTTATAAATAAAAATGTATTGTCAGGTATGCCTGATGGTACGTTTTCACCAAATTTAGAGATAGATAGAGGGGCAGCCGCAACAATTATGGCTAAAATATTGGATCTTCCTATCGATCAATCGGCACAGCCTTCTTTTGATGACTCAAAAAAGCATTGGGCAGCTCCGTATATTGCGGCTATAGAAAAAGCGGGTGTTATTAAAGGAGATGGGAACGGGAAGTTTAATCCTACTGGAAAGCTAACGAGGGGCGCAATGGCTTCTATGTTAGTAAATGCATACAAATTACAAGAGAAAGTGACAGGGAATCCTCCAACAGTATTTAACGACTTAAAAGAGCATTGGAGCGAGAAACATGTAAACATCCTAGTTGAATTAAGTATTTCAAGTGGATACGGTGATGATAATTGGAAGCCTGATCAAACGATTACTCGTGCTGAAACTGTAAGTTTAGTTGCTCGAACAGATACTTCAAAAGATAAAGAGTTCAAACGTAAACAAATTCAGATGTCCAAATCTTTCTTTGCTTATCACGATGCATCATTATCTTCAGGAATCGCTTTTGAAGGTGCCCCGCAAACTGTAACAGTGTATGAAGAAAGAGGAGATGGCTGGGTTAAAATCCATACATATCAAGGGTTCAAATGGATCTTATTAAACGAGAAAAGAATGCATATTAATAGAGAATTTTTCACGTATGATTATCCAGCGGACTCGGCGAATGTACTTGTAAAATATACAGCGCAAACGGTGACAGTAGTTGAAGAGAGAGGTACGTGGTTGCGTATAAGAACTGGTTCAGGTCTACAATGGATGAATATGAATGAATCTAGAACAGTTATTGATAACTTAAAAACGATCCAAAATAATCAACAGGTCATCTTAGTTACAACAAAAGGATATAATACGAATCAAGCTCAAGTTCGTACATTTGAAAATTCAAATGGGAAATGGAGAGAGCAAAAGAATATAAGTGGATATATTGGGAAAAAAGGTTTTGCAGTTGAGATGAGTGAAAGTGGTATGAGTTCGCCAAGAGGAAAATACACAATTGGTTCAGCTTTCGGTAGACAAGGGAATCCTGGTACGAAACTTCCCTTTATTAATTTAACGCAAAATCATGTTTGGGTAGATGATTCTACATCTCCATACTATAATACTTTACAGGAAAAGCCTGTAAAAGGTAGATGGAAATCAGCTGAAAATATGTATATTCCAGCATATGATTATGGATTCGTAATTAATTATAATACTGAATCACGTACACCATACAAAGGAAGCGCAATCTTCTTCCATGTTTCTACTTCATGGACAGAAGGGTGTACAGGTGTAGATAAACAAAATGTTATTGATATGTTGAGATGGATCGATCCAGGGAAAAATCCTGTTATTATTCAAACTCCTGAACATGAACTGACAAACTATTAATTTGATAATCTTAAAAAATCTTTAGGTGTAAAATTTATACGGCATTATTTTAAGTCTACTTTAATTAGTAGGCTTTTTTTATTAGTGTACGAAATTCTCGTTTCAGAGTACTGTTTACTTTTTGACTTGATGATAATGAGGCGAGATCCATTGCATACTCTTATGAAGAATCCTTATTTACACTAAGGATTGGAATCGTATGGACGCCTTAAAATATAGGTGGGGGAAAATAATGTAAAAAAACTATTGTATGTTTAAAAAACTTATGTTACATTTGTGTTACAAAAGAGTTACAAACGGTAACTTATGTTACGGTTTGTTTTCTTTTGTTTTTCGGTATGTTACGAATTGTGGTTCGTAGCCAATTAACCGAGAATATGTAAAGTTAAAAAAATAGCAAACTAAAAATAGTTTTTCTATGTGTATAAGAGTGTGTGTAGTAAAGAGCCTGAGTGAGAGCTTTATGCACATTATTAAAATTCCTTTCTGTCTTAAAAGAAGAAGACTACCAACTATTTAGGAATTTTAAGTAATGATAGTGAATGAAATGTACTTCTTTTCCAACACAAAATGTAGTACATAGTTTACTTTCAGTCTAATTACTACACAGACTTTTATACATATGACGTTATTGTTTTAGGCATATATAGGGGGAGAGAAAATGAGAAAGTTATTAACAGTAATTGGACTTACGTTTTTAATGCTAGCGGGATGTAGTAATGGGGATTTTGAAAAAGCGATGGATGAGGGGAAGACGGCGTTAACGAATAAAGAATATAAAAATGCTTTATCATCATTTGAAAGAGCACTAGATGAGAAAAAAGATGATTCAGATGCAAAAGTGTTTGTAGAGCAAACGAAAGCAATGATTGAAGCAGTGAAGTTAAAAGAAGAAGCAAAATTAGAAGAATCGATCAAGTCACTTGAAAAAGTAGAGAGCGTGAAGAATGGAAGTAATGCGCTTATAAAACAAGCAAAGGAAGAACGAACAGCATTAGTAGCGATCTTAGAACAAAAAAAGAAGTATGAAGAGCAGCTGGTGAAAAGTGAAGAGTTAATAAGTAAGAAAAATTATGCAGAAGCGAAAGAGATGTTAAATAAGGTAGTTTCAGAAACAAAAGATAACAAGAACCTTGAAGAATATAATAAAAAAGCTTTAGGATTAATCACTAAAATTGGTGAAGAAGAAAAAAGTGCAAAGAATGTAACGGCAGCAGCGAAGGCACAAAAAAATGATGCAGTAACGAGTCAAAAGGTAGCGACAGAGAAGAACCAAAAGGTAGAGGCAGAAAAGAATCAGAAGGTAGCGACAGAAAAGAACCAAAAAGCAGAGACAGAAAAAAATCAAAAGGCAGTAACAGAAAAGAACCAAAAAGCAGAGACGGAAAAGAATCAAAAGGTAGCGACAGAAAAGAACCAAAAAGTAGAGACAGAGAAGAATCAAAAGGTAGAGACAGGAAAGAATCAAGATGCATTTACTTTTGAGAAAGCTAAAGAATATATCAAAAAAGAATATAATGAAGAATATGATTACACTCTAGAGGATACTCAAGTCGAAAATGGAAAGAAATATTATAAAATTAGAGTGCGTACGACATATAAAATAGAAGGCGCAGCTGGATCAGGATTTACTGGAGTATTCAAGGTATTCGAAGATGGTACAGTTATTGAAATGCACTAAATCGATGAAGAGGATACGATGAATCTTTATATTTCTAGTAAAGATTCATGTATATTTTAGAAGTGAAAACGGCCATTTAAGTATGTACGGTGAACCGTATCATAAATAACGGTAAACTTTTGTGAAAAATATTTTGGTAGTTATAATGATTTATGAAAACAGTAGATAATAAAAGAAGCTTAATGATTAATCTGTACCCTTTGTAAGGGCATTTTGAAAAAAGTTATGCAACAACAAGAAGATGATTTCTGTATTCAACAGAGGTCATCTTCTTTAATTCTTATAGAACTAACCATGCAGGTTAGCTCTATAAAAAAATTTCAATTTATTACAAAGTGTAGAAAAGCATAATTTTTCAAAGGCAAAGCAAGAATGGGTATATTATGGAATGGTAGACAATAAGTTTTGTGGAGCAAACTGTCATCTATGTTGCCATGAAAGAATCCGTTATGAGTTTACAATTATCAATCGACTAAACAAGCAAGAAATGGTAGTAGGTTCTGAATGTATCAAGAAGTTTACAGAAGGATTTACAGAAACTTTCTATGATACAAAAGGAAACGTAGTTACAGAGAAACGTCTAACAGAAGATAAGAATGATTATTTAAAACGATTCTTAAACCGTGAATTAGATGAGAAAATTGTACCAAAGAATAATAACTTCTATAATAGTATTGTAAAACAAATAAAGGAAGATGGTAAACTATCTCCTTTACAGATTAGTTATTTAAAAAGTTTCTACAATACATTAAATGAAACAGGTCAGCAAGCCTTTAAAATGGTAGTCAAAGTAAACTTGAAAACAAATAAACAAAAACAGCAAATGAAAGAGTTTAAATGGCATGAACTACAATTTGTAGGGCAGTTTATGAGTTCACAACAAAGAGAACGCTATAATATCATATTAAAATAAGAGAGGGGTAGAACATGCCATTCCATATAGGTAGTGCAAGAGCAGGTTTCACTAAGGTAAGTGGTACAGGAGAAGACTTAGGGGTAGGTGCATTCTATAAGTATTTAGGATACAGAGAAAACGGTAAAGATGTAATGGAACGACACGAAGCTTATGTTGAGGATATTCATGTAGAAACTGTAACGAAATACGGTAAAGTATACTGGAATACGATTGATAGTGAACTAGAATATGCAAAAAAAAAAGATTAGTGAACTAGGATATACAGAAAAGGAAACTCTTAGAGATGTATTACTTAGGGCAGATAGATGTTTGAGAGACTATGGTTACGCTATAAAATAGTAGACTTTAGGAGAAATAAATCTATTTAAAAGGGGTATCAAGGATGGGGAAATTCAAGAAAGACCAAAAAGTAGTTGCACTTACATTTGAGGGGTTAACGCCATGTACCATTGTAAGAGTTGGTTGGATTTTTATTACGGTACAGGTAGAGGAAACAAAACATCTGTATTCGATTACAAAAGGTAAGATAGTTCCTTTAGAAGAAGACAAACACTACTTATTAGAAGAGTGTATAAATGAAGAAGGTAACTTTGAAATAGGCGATGTGTTTGGTATTATTGATTCATCAAACTTAGAAAGTGTAAAGAAAGAATTTGCTAACAACGGTGAATTCGAGAAGAAAGATGGGCAATATTATACAAGACTTAAAACAGGTAGTGAGTTACTGAAACAATACTTCAACTAATATCTCACAAAGGGGTATGCGATATGATTGAGATGAAACAGGTAAAAGTAGGGAGAGACCAAAAGGAGTCTCTTTTTGTTTTAAATGGTGAAGGTGAAATTATATTAAGTACAGAGAAAAAGTCCATCTTAAACAGTTGGTGTAATCTATTAGGGATAGAGATACCGACTAATGTAAAAATAACAGAAGTAGACAATGTACATATAACTACATATCAAGTAGAGAAGACTGTCATGTGTAAGGAATTTATAGATAAGAAAGAAGTACCTTTAGGGGTATCTCCTTGTCTAACCTTTGTACCTATGAAAGACTGTGATGAATACATGGAAGTAATTGCTTACGTACATATTGACGAGAAAGTCACAACAATCTATATACCGCATGAAACTTCAAATGCATTTGTAGAGTTGTATACAGGAGAAGTAGACACTAGTGTAAAGTTACCATTTTTAAATTATAATTTCTAATTTCTAATAGGAGCGTGTGAAATTATGGCAAATAATATTGAAGCATATTGTGAAAATTGTGGAGACGAAACGCTACATTTTGCTGATGTAGATGGTTGGTATTGTGATGAATATGACTCAGAAAATAGAAGCATTTCTGCTAATCCATATGGTGGGCAAGATTACTAAATTAATGATGGCAAAAAGACCAGAACGTCTATTATTAGATGTTCTGGTCTTTTAATTGTTACTAAAAGCAACATGAGCATAGATATCCATCGTTGTCTTCACATTGAGTGGCCTAAACGATTTTGTACTTCTTTTATCTTCGCTCCAAGCTTCAAATAATATGTTGATTTTCGGGTCCCTAGTAAAGTGAAAAATGATAGAATGAGAAAAATATTCATTAGCTTATTCCAGAATAGGGTGCGATTGTGGAACAACACAGGTAGAAAGTGAAGTAGTACGATGTAACGGAGATATGACATAGAAAAATTATTCTACAAAATGTAAAGTTATTTTTCTGAATCTACTATTAATCTGTAACTTTAGATAGTTATAAATCGCAAGTGTACTAGGCAGTGGGATTTTAACAGCAACAAAACAGAGATAATGAAAGTAAAAAGGTATCCTTCTTATTGGAGGATACCTTTTTAGCATAAAAAAAAGCATCTAGCAAAAGTACTAGATGCAAATAAAAACACAAGGGAAGATAAATGTCTTCCCTTTTCCCGTAAGTAATTATATCAAAAAAATTATAAAAAACTAGCTTTATTTTTAATATAATTGATGTGTGAGGCTATGATATTGTAGGATTACACTATTTTTATAGTGTTTTTTATTAAAAGGAGTGAATTATAGTGCTCAAAGTAAAGTTTTATGATTGGAAAAAACAACGTCCTAAAAAACATTATTTGCGTGTGCATGAAATTAGGATTTTTGAGTTAATTTTTTCAAAGGCAATTAGCGATTTTGAGATGGGATTAGGAGAGATTGAGCAAGTTACTGTTTACTGTTTAGCTAATGAAAACACTGATATTTCATATAACGTGAATAGATCTTTAGGGGAAATTCGTGTAGATATTCCTTATGATTTTATGGGATTTTTAACACTTGATTCAGTTGAAGAGAAATACAACGAGTTTTGTAAACTAGTACGTCAATATGTTATCCCCGGACTTGAAGTAAACTCTACTCTCTCACCATCTATTGTTAGAGAGTATGTCGAAAAGTCTTTAGGAGAAATTGTGAAACAAAACTATGAAGGGATATTTTTAGTAGGGAAGACACCTAAAAAAAGCCCAAGCCGTAAGAAGATAGCGATATTAAAAGGGATTCATCGCGTCAAAGGTTTCCAGCTACGATGCGAGGTGTATGATGAAAAGGGTTTAAAGATTCGCGATCAGTTATTGGTGGAAGAGGTAGGTAACGAAATGGTGTATTCAAGATTTTTAGGCACATTAAAATGGGAAAATGAAAATTTAATTGTGGTCAAATCAAAATCCAGTAGTTGGAAAGAAGAAATTTATATTTAATAATAAAGTTATTATAGAAGAAATGATTTGTAGAAAGAAGAGAGGCTATTGGTTCTTCTTTATTTATGTGTATTCAATTAATGAAGGGAATTTTAAAGAAATGCTCGATATGATGTGATAACTATAATTTTACAAAATTGTATATAAAGCCTTATTTTCTGCTAATATATAATTAATAAATTCATATAATTGGAGTGATGAGATGCAGCCGTTAGAAAAGGAGATTCATTCTAATATGCTAAAAGTGTGGAGAATTCATGCTTTAATTGGGGCGGCGGTTATACTAGCAGTCGTAATTGCGTATTTCTTTTTTATGATTAACTTTAACTGGTGGGGTTGGTTGTTTGGATTGTTAGTGACAGGAGCAGTTATATACATACCACTTGATTATTTTGTATTTCCAAATTTACGTCAACGTTATTATAGTTACAGATTAAATGAAGAAGAGATTGAGATTCAAAAGGGAATGTTCGTTGTAAAGCGCGTGCTTATTCCGATGATCCGCGTGCAGCACGTTACAATTGAACAAGGGCCGATTATGAGAAAGTATAATTTAGCAGAATTACATATTTCAACAGCGGCAACTTCTCATAGTATTCCAGGTTTAACGAAAGAAGAAGCAGAGCAGTTGAAAAGACAAATTGGAGAGCTTGCGAAAGTGAGTGATGAGGGTGTATAAGAGGCAACATCCGATCACGATTTTGTTAGGTATTCGAATTGCGAGTTTGTTACCACTTATTATTCTTGTTATGTTTAAACCTGAAGAACAAGTGAAGCCTTGGTATTTATTTTATCTTTTCCTTCTGTTTGTTTTATTCATTATGGCTATTTTTTCAGCAATTAAATGGTATTTCAAAGTGTACTGGATTGAGAATAATATTTTACATATAAAACACGGTGTTTTTGTGAAGAAGGAAAGTTATTTAAATAAAGACCGTGTGCAAAACATTAGTACATCTTCTACTATCATTTATCAAATGCTTGGACTTACGAAATTAAATATAGAAGTAGCGGGCGGCGGTAGTGAGCCAGAAGTGATGTTAGCTGGTATTAGAGAAGATGAAGCGAAGGAACTGATTGCTTTATTACATAAAGAGAGAAGAGTTGTGAGTGAAGAGACGCTCGCAGAAGAAGAAAGTAAGACAGTTTATCAGTTAACAGCGAAAGAAATTTTATTCGCATCTATTACATCCGGCAGATTTGGATTAGTGTTCTCTATGTTAGTAATCCTTTACACAGAGTTTAATGAATTTCTTCCAAAATGGCTCATAAATAAAGTGGAAGCGTATGTGATGGATAACGGTGTATATGAATTAATCGTTATGGCCGCGATTTTAATGGTGGTTTCGTGGGTCGTTTCGACAGCTGGCTATGCGCTAAAATATGCGAACTTTAAAATAGAGCGAAAAGGAAATGAAATTCGCATCGTTCAAGGGTTATTTGATAAGAAAGAGTTTGTTTTAAAATTACACCGCATTCAAGCGATTACTGTGAAAGAAGGAATTCTCCGCCAGCCTTTCGGTTATTGTTCTGTCGAAGTGGAAGTGATTCAAAGTATAGAATCCGCCGGGAATGAAGTGATGTTACATCCTTTTATGAAGAAGAAAGATGTGCAGCAGTTACTTACATATTTACAGTTGCCGTATGAAATAGAAGAAGAAATCGTTCATTTACCGAAGGCTGCATTGCGTCGTTATGTCGTAATGGGCTGGATTACAAGTGCTGTGCTCGCAATGCCGATCGCCGGTGCGAGTATATATTTTAAACAACATACTGCGTTGTTCGTTCTTATACCGTTATTTATTGTATTTACGTTACTTGCATACGCTAGATATAAAAGTGGTGGATATATGATACGAGAAAATCAGTTAGTAATGGTGTACCGAGGCCTTGCGAAATATACAGGGATCATGCGAAGAAGGCATGTTCAAGCAGTAGGATATAATCAGTCGCATTTTCAAAAGAAAGACGAGTTATGTACAGCTGCCGTATCGGTAGCGGGACATGGTTATGAAGTGAAGCATATGCGAAAAGAAGACGCGCTTCGCATATATAATTGGTACAAAGAAAAAGGAAACACCAGTGTGTAATGGTGTTTCCTTTTTTGTGTCGTCATTTGTCGATAAGTCGATATATTCAAAAAATCGCTGATATAATTTGAGTTGCGCCGATATAATTTCACATATCGCAGGCTCCGAACTCCGAAAATTAAACTAACACATCAAAAGTAGTCACGAACGACGGGCGAGAGAAAATGCTTTTTTGCCCTTCTGCATGTGGATGCGCTTGTGTCTGTCCTTGTCCTTCTGCTTGTGCAGGGCGTTTTTTATGAGCGTTTTCGAATGAACGTGATTCTGTCCAGTCTTTAAAGTTTTGCTCTGTTTCCCACATCGTTAAAATGACATATGTATCATTACTTAATGGGCGAAGAACGCGGATTGCTTGGAAACCAGGTTCGTTTTCGATAAGACCTGCGCGGTTTTTAAAACGGTTTTCAAATACAGGGCGACCTTCGTCTGTTACAGAAATGTTGTTACAAACGATGTAGCCAGGTTGTCCTTTAAATTCTCCAACAGCGTCTAATACGTCATATTGAAGTGAGGATTCTACAGATTCTTCAGTATTTTCTTTATAAAACATATCTTTTTCGTTATTTTTTGCAGTGAAATGTGCTTGTTCTAGAGGTGTTTCGTATGAAATAATAGCCTTCATTTTAATGCCCCCTTTATAGTTTGTCTCTATTATATCAACTCTTGTGAAAAACTTCGAAGATTATATACATAAAGATACTTCTTTTTCAAATAATAAATGTACCATCATTTGGAAAGAAGGCCGATGTATGAAGAAAGCAAAGTGGACTTTATTGGGCGGGTTAGCAACGTTTGTAGTAGCAATTGTATTTTATAAACTTATTGTGTTAGCTGGTGGCTATATGATGGATGAAAAGCAGCTTGTTTTCCACTCTTCATCACGTATCGTTGACCAGAAAGGAAAAGAAATTACGAAGTTATATGTAGAAAATAGAGAGCTCGTGCCGATCGAAGAAATTCCAAAGTACGTGCAGCAAGCATTTATTGCTGTGGAAGACTCTCGTTTTTATGAGCATCAAGGAATTGATTACCCTTCTATATTTCGGGCGCTTTATAAAGACGCGTTAGCTGGAGAGAAGGTAGAAGGCGGTAGTACAATTACGCAGCAACTAGCTAAAAATGTCTTTTTAACTCGCGAAAAAACATTTACGCGTAAATTGAAAGAGGTCGCAATTTCTCTTCAATTAGAGCAAAAATATACGAAGCAGCAAATTCTTGAAATGTATATGAACCATATTTATTTCGGTCACGGGGCATATGGTATTCAAGCGGCGGCTAAATTGTATTTTAATAAAAATGTAGAGGATTTAACAGTGGAAGAGGGAGCTATGCTTGCAGGGCTTCCGAAAGCGCCAAATGGCTATTCACCGTACTTATCTCCTGAGAAGAGTAAAGAGCGCCGTGATCTTGTTTTGTCACTTATGCATAAACAAGGCTATTTAACAGCGGAAGATAGTGTTCGTTACCAAGGAAAAACAATCGCTCTTTATAAAAATGCAGATGAACGTGAACTCGCATATATGCCGTATATCGATATGGTTATAGATGAAGCAGCGCGTTTATACGGTTTATCG
Organism: Bacillus sp. RIT 809; assembly: GCF_016892495.1. Classification (NCBI taxonomy): domain Bacteria; kingdom Bacillati; phylum Bacillota; class Bacilli; order Caryophanales; family Bacillaceae; genus Bacillus; species Bacillus sp. RIT 809. The sequence goes on from NZ_JAFEMR010000010.1 coordinate 158,700, forward strand.
CATCAAGAAGTACTGCGCGGAGGATATACGTTTGTCGTACCAATGGATGAAAAAGTTCAAAAGGTAGCATATAACCAGTTTCAAGATGCGAGAAATTTCCCTGGTAAAGAAAACGGGGCGCAAGGTGCATTTTTATTAATGGATAACCAGACTGGCGGAATTAAAGCCGCGATTGGTGGAAGAGAGTATGTTCCGAGAGGGCTTAATCGTGTTTTTGCAAAGCGGCAGCCGGGTTCTGTTTTAAAGCCACTTATCGTATATGGACCAGCACTTGAGACGAAGAAATATAATCCATATTCTTTATTAACGAATGAAAAAAGTTCGTTTGAAGGCTATGAACCTCGAAATTATAATCATGAGTATACGAAAGAGATGACGATGTACGATGCGGTATTAGAATCAGCAAACGTGCCAGCTGTATCTTTATTAAATGAATTAGGGGTAGATGAGGGAAAGCAATATTTAGAGAAAGGGAATGTTCATATTGCGGACTCAGGTTTAAGCACAGCACTTGGCGGGCTTAAAAACGGTGTTTCTCCATTTGATCTTGTCAAAATGTACCGTTCTTTTTTAGCAAACGGGAATATTATCGAACCGCACGTTATTGATAAAGTGTTAAATAGACACGGGGCAGTCATTGGAGAATCATCAAAAGCTGAAACGAAAGTCTTTTCAAAGCAAACGGCATGGTATATGACAAAGATGCTTGAAGGAGTTGTGAAAGAAGGTACGGCGAAAGCTGGCGTATATAATGGAGCTTTAGCTGGAAAAACAGGCACAACTTCACTGCCGAATGATGACCATGGTGCGCGCGATATGTGGTTTGTTGGATATACACCGAATTTAGTAGGTGCAGTTTGGATTGGCTATGACCGCACCGATAAAGAGCATCAATTACAAGATGGAAATGCATCGGCAACGATGTTATTTAAAAAGATTTTAACGAAAGCAAATATACAAGATAAAGCGAGTTTTCATAGGCCAAAAGGTGTTGAAACAATTGGACTGCCAATTCGTTTAGATAAGATTCAAAACGTGGAAGCAAAACTAGCTTTTAGTCCTTTCGGTTTATTTGCAATGAAACTAAGCTGGACGCCGCTTCCTGATGAGAGAATTATGTACCGGATTTATAAAGTTGAAAAAGGAATGCATACTCACGTTGGAACGGTAAAAGGAACAGGGAAATATGAGGAAAAGTTTATAAATATATTCTCAAAACCAAGTTTTTACATTGTACCATATAACACACAAACGAACCGTGAAGGAGAAAAGTCAAAAGTAGCTAAACCATAGTTTTTCTCTGTGTTATAATAAGAATGTTGTGAAAATAGTAAGCGGTTTTACGAATGTTTGTGTCAATTTAATGAACAACGTACATAATGTTATGCATTTTGTTTTTACAAGCTGTATAGTAAAAAAAGATAAATATCGGAATAGAGCATATTTAAAGAAAAAGCATTGGTAAGGAAGGGAGCTAGGGTCTTGGTAAGAACTATAAATGAGACATTTTTAAAAGCATGTAGGGGGGAACGTACAGAGTATGTACCAGCATGGTATATGCGTCAAGCAGGTCGTTCGCAGCCGGAATATAGAAAGATAAAAGAAAAGTATTCTTTATTTGAAATTACACATAATCCAGAGTTATGTGCTTACGTTACAAAGTTACCAGTTGATCAATATAACGTAGATGCAGCAATTCTTTATAAAGATATTATGTCACCACTACCTGCAATTGGTGTTGATGTTGAAATTAAATCTGGTATTGGCCCAGTTATCGATAAGCCAATCCGTTCTTTACAAGACGTAGAAAAACTAGGGGAAATCAATCCAGAAGATGACGTACCTTACATATTAGATACAATTCGTTTATTAACGACAGAAATGTTAGATGTACCGTTAATCGGTTTTTCGGGAGCTCCATTTACGTTAGCGAGCTATATGATTGAAGGCGGTCCTTCTCGTAACTATCATAATACGAAGGCGTTCATGTATGCAGAGCCGAAAGCTTGGTTCGCTTTAATGGATAAGCTTGCAGATATGGTTATTACATATTTAAAAGCGCAAATTAACGCAGGAGCAAAAGCGGTTCAAATTTTCGATTCTTGGGTTGGAACAGTAAATGTAGCGGATTACCGCATATTTATTAAACCAGCGATGGAGCGTATTTTTGCAGAAGTTCGCACGATGGGTGTTCCAATGATTATGCACGGCGTTGGGGCTGGACACTTAGTGAATGAATGGCACGACTTGCCTCTTGATGTAGTAGGTTTAGATTGGCGCTTACCGATCGAAGAAGCACGCGCGCGCGGTGTTCATAAGGCGGTACAAGGAAATATGGACCCTTCATTCTTACTAGCACCTTGGCCTGTTATTGAAGAACATGTAAAAGGTATTTTAGATCAAGGGATGAAGCAGCCAGGTTACATCTTTAACTTAGGTCATGGCGTATTCCCAGAAGTAAATCCAGATACATTAAAACGCTTAACTACATTTATTCATGAGTACTCTAAAGAACAGTTAGCGAAGTAAAGGAGATTGTCTGTATGAAAAAGAAAATTGGTTTGCTTGTAATGGCATACGGAACGCCATATAAAGAAGAAGATATTGAACGTTACTATACACATATTCGCAGAGGAAGAAAGCCAAGTCCTGAAATGCTAGAAGATTTAACAGAGCGTTACCGTGCAATTGGTGGTATTTCTCCTTTAGCTACTATTACATTAGAGCAAGCTAAAAAGTTAGAGGCGCGTTTAAATGAAATGCAAGATGAAGTAGAGTACCACATGTATCTTGGTTTAAAACATATTGAACCGTTCATTGAAGATGCAGTACAAGCTATGCATAAAGGTGGAATAGAAGATGCAATTGCACTCGTTCTTGCCCCTCACTATTCTACTTTTAGTGTGAAGTCGTATGTAGGACGAGCGCAAGAAGAAGCAGAAAAACTTGGAAACTTAACAATTCACGGCATTGATAGCTGGTATAAAGAACCGAAATTTATTCAGTATTGGGTCGATGCAGTGAAAGGTATATATAACGGTATGTCAGAAGCAGAACGTGAAAAAGCAGTGTTAATCGTATCTGCACATAGCTTACCAGAAAAAATTATCGCACTCGGCGATCCATATCCAGAGCAATTAAATGAAACAGCTGACTATATTGCACGCGGTGCAGAAGTAGCAAATTATGCAGTTGGCTGGCAAAGTGCCGGAAATACACCAGATCCTTGGATTGGTCCAGATGTACAAGATTTAACGAGAGAACTAAATGAAAAGTACGGATACAGTTCATTCGTATATGCACCAGTTGGATTTGTTGCGGAACATTTAGAAGTTTTATATGACAATGACTTTGAGTGTAAAGTTGTAACGGATGAAATTGGCGCGAAATATTATCGTCCAGAAATGCCAAACGCATCGGACGCATTTATCGACTGTTTAGCAGATGTTGTATTAAAGAAAAAAGAATCTGTAATGTAAGTAGAAAGGGGGAGCTTACTTGAGGAAAAAAGTTGTGATCATCGGCGGTGGCATCACAGGATTAACAACAATGTATAACTTACAAAAAGAAATTCGTGAAAAAAACTTGCCGATAGATGCATTGCTTATAGAAGCGTCCGGTAAACTTGGCGGGAAAATTCAAACCGTTCAAAAAGATGGATTTACAATTGAACGTGGCCCTGATTCTTTCTTAGCAAGAAAAGAGAGCACAGCTAAATTAGTGAAAGAATTAGGACTTGATGCTGAACTTGTAAATAATGCGACCGGTCAATCGTTCGTTCTCGTAAACAATCGGTTACATAAAATGCCGAGCGGTTCAATGATGGGAATTCCAACGCAAATTACGCCGTTTCTATTTTCCGGATTGTTCTCCCCAATTGGTAAACTAAGAGCTGGTTTTGATCTGTTAATGCCTAGATCAAAGCCAGTATCTGACCAATCACTCGGGCAGTTTTTCAGGCATCGCCTTGGAAATGAAGTCGTTGAAAATTTAATTGAGCCATTATTATCTGGTATTTATGCAGGGGATATTGATGAAATGAGTTTAATGTCAACATTCCCTCAAATTTATCAAATTGAACAGGAGCATCGTAGTATTTCACTCGGTATGCGTACGCTCGCTCCAAAGCAAGAGAAGGCTGAATTGAAAAAGGGAATCTTTAAAACTGTGAAAAACGGTTTAGAATCTATAGTAGAATCTCTTGAAGTGAAGATTCCTAATGATATGGTAATGAAGGGAACTCGTATTGAAAAAGTTGCAAAACTTGGTGATAGTTATACGATTACTCTTAGTAACGGAAAAGAAATGGAAGCAGACGCGATTGTAGTTACAGCACCGCATAAAATATTGCCGTCTATGTTTGCGCAGTACAAGCAGTTTCGTTTCTTCCGTAACATTCCGTCTACATCAGTTGCAAACGTGGCACTTGCTTTCCCGAAGTCTGCAATTCAGCGTGATATTGATGGTACGGGATTTGTCGTATCAAGAAATAGTGATTACACGATTACAGCGTGTACGTGGACACATAAAAAATGGCCGCATACAACGCCAGAAGGAAAGGCACTTCTTCGTTGTTACGTTGGACGACCTGGTGATGAAGCGATTGTTGAACAAACGGACGAAGAAATTGTGCAGCTCGTATTAGAGGACTTACAAAAGACAATGGATATTACAGAGGATCCAGAGTTTACAATTGTAAGCCGCTGGAAAGAAGCGATGCCTCAATATACAGTTGGCCATAAAGAGCGAATGAAAAAGCTCACAACATTTATGGAGAATGAGTTGCCAGGTGTGTATTTGGCAGGTAGTTCTTACGCTGGTTCTGGTCTTCCGGCTTGTATTGAGCAAGGTGAGTTAGCGGTGAAACGTGTGTTATCTCATTTAGACAAAGAAATGGAAACCGAATTAGTCGCACATTAAAATAGTTCAAGCAAAACGCCTTTAATTATATTGAAGGCGTTTTGTTTATTGGATAAAATACCTGTTAGTCAATAAACCTATATAAGTTATTTTGTATTATAGTTTGAAAAGTTGTAAATTAAATGAATTTTGTGTAAAAGTTGTCGAAATATAGTTCTATATAACGAATCATTTGATATGATAGAAATGTTGAGAAAATATGAAATAGGGAGAGGGAGATGGCTGTGAAGAAATTATTAAGTGTCTTTTTATCATTAATGTTATTGCTTTCATTTACTGGAACTTTAGCGCAGGCGGAAGAAACTACTTCTATGTCAGTAGAAAAAGCAATTCAAGTATTTAAGCAGCAAGGGAAAACGAAGGGGATAGTGGAAGGATATATCGTTGGGTATACGCAAAGTCCTTCTAAATACACGAAAGATCCGGCTAAGTTTGACGACACAAACGTGGCAATTGCCGATTCGCCAAACGAAACGAATCCAGACAAAATCATGCCTGTTCAGTTGCCAAAAGGCGATGTGAGATCGGCTGTAAACGTGAAAGATCATCCTGAAAATATCGGGAAGAAAGTTAGCTTAACAGGGACGCTTGAATTATATTTCGGTAGCCCAGGTTTAAAATCAGTAACAGCTCATAAGTTTTACGGAGAAGAACAAAACCGCGTTAGCGATGTAGTGGCATCACCAAATGGCGGGGAAGTTGCGAAAGGAACAGCGGTAACATTAACAACGAATACAGAAGGAGCGACAATCTACTATACGTTAGATGGCTCTAATCCTACAAATAAAAGCGTTCGTTATAACGGACAAATTGTAGTGAATGAAAATAGTGTAGTGAAAGCAATCGCAGAAAAAGAAGGGCTTACTTCTTCAGCGGTTTCGACATTTTCATTTATTATCGTAAAAAATGAACCAGTTCGTATTCATGATATTCAAGGGAAATCACATATTTCTCCTTACACTGGGAAGAAAGTAAACAATGTGGAAGGCGTTGTAACAGCGCTTGATAAAAATGGTTTTTATATAGAAGATAATCAACCGGATAATGACCCAGCTACGTCAGAAGGTATTTATGTATACAAAAAAGATGCGAATGTAGCGGTAGGAGATCTTATTCAAGTTGATGGAGAAGTAGAAGAATATGTTGGACCTGGATATGCAGAACGATTTGAAACAGATTTAACGACGACGGAAATTAAGGCGAGTCGCATTGCTGTAATCGCAAAAGATCAACCTTTACCAGCACCGATTGTACTAGGGGAAAACGGTGTGAAAATTCCTGATCAAATTATTGATAATGACGCATTCGGCTTATTTGATCCAAATGAAGATGCAATCGATTTTTATGAAAGTGTAGAAGGTATGCGCGTTACGATGCCAACACCAAAAATTATTGCACCTCAGAAAAACGGAAATTTATATGTAACAGTAAAAAATGGCGGAGATAAAGTAGTAACGAAGTATGGTACACCTCTTTTAGATGAAAACCAATTAAATCCAGAGCGTCTTTCTGTAAAAGTACCTCGTGATTATGTTGCAAAAGTAGGAGATGCTTTCACTGGAGATATAACAGGGGTAGTAGGATATGATTACGGTTCGTACCGCATTTCACCAGTAACTGAATTACCATCTGTAGTAGACGGTGGATTTAAGCAAGTAGGGGCAAATATTCAGCCGCGTCTTGATAAGTTAACAGTTGCTACATATAATATTGAAAACTTCTCAGCGAACAAAAAAGAAACAACAGATGAAAAAGTAAAAGCGTTAGCGTATTCTATTAAATACAATTTAAAAATGCCAGATATTATCGGTGTAGAGGAAATGCAAGATAATAACGGATCGATTAATGACGGTACAACAGATGCTTCATTAAGCGCAAAACGTATCATTGATGCAGTGGTAGAAATTCGTGGTCCGAAGTATGAGTATGTAGAAATTGCGCCAAGCAACAATCAAGACGGGGGAGCACCAGGAGCGAATATTCGCGTCGGTTTCTTCTATAACCCATCGCGTGTGAAATTAGCAGCAGTACCGAAGTTACTTGATAAAAATGTTGTTCGTATTGGAGACGAAAATCCTTTATTTGAAAGTACACGTAAACCGTTAGCAGCAGAATTTACGTTCCAAGGACAAAACGTTGTTGTCGTTGCAAATCACTTAAACTCAAAACTAGGAGATGCAACGCCATTTGGAAAAGTGCAGCCGCTCGTATTAAAGAGTGAAGAAAAACGAGTTCAATTAGCACAAGAAGTGAATCATTTCGTACAAGGTATTCAGAAAAAGAATACGAATGCGCCAGTTGTTGTATTAGGTGATATGAATGACTTTGAATTCTCTAAACCTTTAGAAGCGCTGCAAGGAACGATATTAAAAGATATGTTAAACACAGTACCGAAAGAGAATCGTTACACGTACATTCATGAAGGTAACGCACAAGTGCTAGATCATATTTTAGTAACAAATAACATTGTACAGCACACAATTGTAGACCCAGTACACTTAAACTCAAACATTATGAAAGAACATGGACGTGTAAGTGACCACGATCCAGTACTTGCTCAAATTGATTTGAAGAAGGCTTCTTAAAGTAGGGGAACGCTTAGGTAACTAAGCGTTCTTTTTTGTTTTTACATCGTCATATAATTATGAAGATAGAATTCCTTTTTTTGTAATATGGTGATAAAATTAATTGAATATTTAGTTTTCGGAAGAGGGGCTAAAGATGCAAGCGTTAATAAGTGGGAAATTAATGAATCAAATCGCAATCTTTTTTAGTAGTATCGTCATGATTCAGTTTATAGCCGAGATAACAGGACTTACACAGAATTTAGATATTACGTATAACCTAATAAATACAGCAAGTTCTTATATAACATTTAGTTTGGCAGTCATTTTTACTTTAATAGGAGCAAGAAGAGAGTGGAGTAAATATGCAATTATTTCATTATGTTTAGTTGTAGGTACTAAAGCAATTTATTTTGCGGCGGTTGTTATTTTATGGGGGGTGGCTGGTACGCCGTAAATGAATAAAAAACCTAATTTCCAAGATAAAATGTGGAAATTAGGTTTTTTATGCTTGAAACGCTTTTCTACACCGATCTCTTCTTTGCAGTCTTCTTCTATATTTTTTTCTATCGCGCTTTACTCCTTGTATATACATGAATAAGCTAACGAGGAGGAAGAAGGTACATTGTATTGTTAAAATATATGGTGACATGCCATGCAGCGGTTGCCTTGGATCATATAAATGAATAGGTGCCCCGCCTATTGTAGGGAATATCGTATTTAGCAGGATGTAAGGAATGGCGGTAGTTGCAAATGGAAATAGAAGCGCCATATAATCTTTTTGTGACCATGCAGATGCAGCAAGTCCTAAAAGAGCCATTAAACCTGCAAATAAAAAATTAATTCCGATATATACAGTAATGTAAGTGATGGGAGTATCGTAATATAAGTTTGCGAACATCCCGTTATCATTTATAATACCTGAACCAGCCGTCGGTTCTCCGTCTGGAATGGTTAATTTGCAAAATAATAATGATAAGATGAATGGAAACGTATAAAGAGTTCCTCCGCAAAAAAATGTAACGATATATTTCATTACTGAATAAGGAAATATAGAAATTTCTTTACTGACAAACGGTTTAAAACCATCTGATTTATCCGAGTTGTAACTTGTACTAAAGGGAAGGCTCGCAATAACTGGCATTAATAACAAATAAACATCCATTTCATTGCCACGAAATCCAATCCATTTAATATCCGTTGATATAGGTCCATTCGCAGCATCTCCTAAATAACGAATTACATAATAATAATGATAAATACAAATAAGAACGAATCCACTAAACATAATAATTAAAGAAACACGATTACAAAAAGCTTGCTTTATATTTAAACGAAGCGCACGCATCATGACTAAAAAAGCCTCCACTATTTTGATAAACTTGTCTATTTTCTATATTACTATTAATTGTAAACATTTTCTTGTTTTTTTATTTGATTATTAGAAAAAGAGGAATTTTTGTATTGTTAGGTAAGGTTTAACTGTAGAAGAAGATTGTCAGAGCGAAAGGAAAAGAGAGGACATATGGAATTCTAGTTTAGACAAAATTACGCTTTCTACGTTGAAATAAGAAAAAGGTGTTCATAAAAATTATATCTGAAGAACATCTTTTCCTTTCCCCTTTTTTTCTGATACACTATGACAGTATTATATAGATTGACTGGAATTTTTTTAAACTGGGAATAACTAAAAAGAGAACTTGTATAGAATGTAAGCGTGTGGTAATATCAAAGATGTACCAATTGACTATATCATCCAATTGGTCATTTTTGGAGGTGACGATGTGGCGATAGATCGAAAACGTTCTATTATTGAAGCTGCAACAAAGTCTTTTTCAGCATTCGGTTATAAAGCAACGACGATGGATCAAGTTGCGAAGTTAGCGAATGTAGGAAAAGGAACAATTTATACTTTTTTCAAAAATAAAGAAGAACTATTTGGCGAAATTATTTCTAATTTAATTACAGAAATGAAGCAAGTCGCAAAAGACGCAATTCGTTCAGATATTTCATTTTTTGAAAATGTACATAGAGCATTATATAGCATATTAGAATTTAGAAAAGAACATCAGCTCATGATTAAACTAATTCAAGAAGAGCGTGATATGGGAACGAAAGAAGTACAAGAAGTGATGCAACAAGTAGATGTGGAAATCATTTCTGTCATCCAATCTTATTTAGAGATTGCGATTGAAAAAGGTGAGATTAGCAAATGTGATCCAGAAATTACAGCATTTATTATGCTTCGCCTATACGTATCGCTTATTTTTGATTGGGAAAAAAATCATGAACCGTTAGAAAAAGAAAAAATATCGGAATTATTCGAACTTTATTTACTAAAAGGATTGTCAAATTAAGATAATCCTTTTAATATTATAAAAAAATGACTAATTGAACAAATTGGTCAAAAGTATGAGAAGGGTGGTTAAATAGTATAATCAAGTAGATGAAAATGTGCATAGTATAAATTGGGGGATAAGGCATATGTATGAACAGATATAGCCTTTTTATTTGGGTAAAAATGACTAAATAGACATTTTGGTCAATTTTAAAAAGGGGGATAAATTATGAAATGGCATAAGTTGCTTAGTAAAGAATTTGCAGAGATTATAAAAAGTAAAAAAATATTAATCCCAATCATTGCGGTTTTATTTGTACCGATTTTATATGCGGGTATGTTTTTATGGGCCTTTTGGGATCCGTATGAACAGCTAGATGACTTGCCAGTTGCGGTAGTCAATTTAGATAAAGGTGCAGAACTTGATGGGAAACCAATTGAGGTGGGGAAAGGGCTCGTTGATAACTTAAAAGATAATAAAAGTTTTAAATGGGAATTTGTAAGTGAAAAAGAAGCGAAAGAGGGAATGGAAGGCAGAAAGTATTACATGTTAGTACGTATCCCAGATGACTTCTCAAGTAACGCTACAACGTTATTACAAGACGATCCGAAACCATTAAACTTAGAATATATTCCAAATGAAAGTTTAAACTTCTTATCTTCACAAATCGGCGGAACAGCCATTGAAAAAATTAAAGGTGAAGTATCAAGCACGTTAACGAAAACATATGCAGAGAAAATGTTTGATTCCATTAAAGACGTATCAAAAGGATTAGCAGATGGAGCGGACGGAGCAAATAAGTTACATGATGGAGCTAGTGAGTTGCATGATGGATCAAGTAAAGTGACGGATGGACTCCATACACTTCAAGGGAAATCTGGGGAGATGAAAGATGGAGTTCAGAAATTAGCAGATGGATCTAATAAATTGCAAGATGGGTCCGGAAAAGTAACAGATGGTTTAAATACATTAAATAGCAAAACGGGTGAAATACAAACTGGTATAGGGAAATTACAAGATGGGTCTGGAAAAGTAACAGATGGTTTAAATACGTTAAATAGTAAGACAGGTGAGATGCAGACTGGTATAGGAAAATTACAAGATGGGTCTCAGAAAGTAACAGCAGGTTTAAATACGTTAAATAGCAAAACAGGTGAGATGCAGACAGGTATAGGGAAATTACAAGATGGATCTCAGAAAGTAACAGCAGGTTTGAATACATTAGTAAGTAAAACAGGTGAATTAAAAACAGGAACGAATGAATTATCAACTGGTATGGAAAAACTTGTTGGCGGACAAAGTGAATTAGAGGGATTTTCTCAAAAAATTGAAAAGGGTTTGGAAGATTTAAATAGTAAAGTGAAAAGTTCTGCTGCAGGTTTAGAGGAAATGCAGTCAAAAGGTCCTTCTACATTAAATAAAGTAAATGAGAAAATAAATGGAGCTGAAGAAAACGTAAATCAGTTAAATGAAATTACTCAGTCAACAGTAGGGGATGCGAAAAATGCAGTACAAGATGTAGCTAATTTGCAAAAACAAATTGAGAGTTTACCAAAAGAATATCAAGAGCAGTTACAACCATATATAACAAATGCGGCAAAAAGTACAGCGACAGTTCAGCAGAAAGCTATTGGAGTAGCAGGTGGAACAAATAAATTAAATGAAGAAGTAAAACAATTAACAGGTGAAATAAATCAAAAAACAGGTGATGGACAAAGCAAACTACCGAATACAGCGGAATTACAATCTTTAATGAGTGGTATTGAAGAATTAGATAGTGTACAAAAAGGTTTTGTTGCAAATTTCCAAAGATTTGGTAAGGAGTTAAGTGCTGCTAAAGAAGGCGCAAATAAATTTAAAAACGAATCTGGTCAATTAATTGCTGGGATAAATCAATTAGCAGATGGCTCGGGTAAAGTAACAGGCGGTTTAGACACATTATCTGTAGGAGCAAATCAAATGGCAGGTGGTGTAAATCAATTAGCAGATGGCTCGAGTAAAGTAACAGGTGGCTTAGACACATTATCTGCAGGAGCAAATCAAATGGCAGGTGGCGTAAATCAATTAGCAGATGGTTCAAGCCAAGTGACAGGCGGTTTAGGTACATTATCTGTAGGAACAAACAAAATAATAGGTGGCGTAAATCAATTAGCAGATGGCTCGGGTCAAGTAACAACTGGCTTAGGTACTCTAAATGGTGGTCTAAATAACATGGCAACTGGCTCAACCCAGCTAATCGATGGAGTAAATAAACTAACAGACGGTTCAGGAAAAGTGACAGATGGACTCGTAAAAGTAAATGATGGATCAGGTACACTTGCTGAGAAACTTGGTGAAGGTGCAGAAAAGACAGGAGAAGTAAAAGGAACGGATAAAACGTATGATATGTTTGCAAGCCCAGTAAAAGTGAAGGTGGAGAAAATAGCGGAAGTTCCAAACTACGGAACAGGATTTACACCGTACTTCTTATCACTCGGTTTATTCGTTGGGGCATTACTATTATCTATCGTATACCCATTACGCGATACAGTCGGCGTTCCGAAATCAGGATTCAGCTGGTTTATTAGTAAGTTTGGTGTTTTATTATCAGTCGGTATTATTCAAGCAATAGTAGCAGATGTCATATTACTATTCGGATTAGGTGTAGAAGTACAAAGCATTCCATACTTCATACTCTTTAGCATTATTACAAGTTTAGCATTCATTGCATTAATTCAATGTTTAGTAACAGCATTCGGTGATGCGGGCCGTTTCATTGCGATCTTAACATTAATTATGCAGCTTACAACTAGCGCTGGAACATTCCCGCTAGAGTTGATTCCGAAGTATTTACAACCCTTTAATGCTTGGCTACCGATGACATACTCTGTATCAGGGTTTAAAGCAGTCGTATCAAGCGGTGATTTTAACTTCATGTGGCAAAATATAGGGATACTCATGATCTTTATCGTTGTATTATCACTTGGAACAATCGCTTCATTAACTTGGATGCACAAACGACAATTTAGAAATATTGCTGAAAATCAATCACTTGAAGCGTAAATAAAAAAGCACCGAAATGGTGCTTTTTTATTTATCTTATTTTAATTAGAGGATTATCCTCCATACTTTTGCTGTAGTTCTTTATTTTTAGTGAGCACATTTTCAAATTTTTCTTCATGTCCTTTTGGGAAGAGGACACCTAAACCGTACGAATGTGAAAATTCTAGATGAGGGTATTGTGCTTTTAAAGTATCCCATAATAGATGTACACCAAACCCATTTTCGAAGACGGCTATATCATGAAATAAAATAATACCGTTCTTTTTAAGTTTTGGTAACCATGTAACATAATCGTGTGAGACCGCCTCAAACGTATGAAACCCATCGATATGTAATAAATCGATGCTTTCATCTTCAAATTGATTTAAAGCATCATCAAATGTAGAACGAATCGTTTTTCCGATTCCTGGATAACACGTGTCCAGCACATTTGTTACGGTTTCGAATACATTTTCTCCATAGTAACCACCGTGTGGATCTCCTTGCCAAGTATCAATTGCAGTACATTGTGTCGGGAGTTGTTCATCTTTAACAGCCTGACAAAAACTGTAGAAGGAAGATCCATAATATGTTCCTAATTCTACTAGTGTATTAGGTTTGAAAAATGTAACGAGATCGTAAGCAAACTTGTTATGCCCAGCCCATGGCGAAGAAGTTCTAACAGATGGAACGACTTGATCTACTTCAAACAAAGGATCATAATAAATCCACCGCATTCATATTCCCCCTTGACTTGTAATTCATCCATGTAAATATATGTGAAAGATCATTGGATAGAACATATCACTTTTATTTAAAAATTCCTGTAGACCTACCTAAAGGAGAGGGGAATATTAAAAAAGGGATTACAAATATTTGAATAGAATCATATACAGAAAGAGGAGGAGCTATGAGAAAAAAATTCAACTATTATTTCATACTATATCCATGCGTCTATTTCCTCGTTTTCACCATATCACCTATTTTGTTTCGCAAAGAAGAACATACTAGCGTAAAAGATACGTTAGCATTTCTTGGATTCTACTATTTCCTTATAAGCGTAGGGTATGCACTGGACCTTTTCGGTGAAAAAGACAAGGAAAAGGATAAATAATAAGGAGGAAAATAAAATGACTGACAGCCAAATGAAATTTCGTGATACGACCATTCGTAATTTTTTCGATAAAGAGGATCGTTTAAAATCGATTCCAGGTCAAAAAAAGAAAAAGTTAGTACTGTTAGAGCATTTGATTAGCAAGTTAAACGCTGAAAAACAATATACAGAAAAAGAAATTAATGCATTCATAAAACAATATCATGATGATTTTTGTACGATTAGACGAGAGTTTATCCCGCATTAACGGGCAGTAAAACTCCCACCTCCAAATGCGGCTGGAGCAAAGAAGTTAGGTGGGAGATCAACTGCCCGTAAACGCCCGATTGGTTCAACTAATAATCAGTGGGGGATGAACAAAACCCCCACTGATTAAAGTTTCACTTTATCGTGCATGGGTTTATGGATCGAGAGGATAATGTGTATCGTATAAATGGGAGAGAAGTATGGAAGAAGTGGGAAGAGCTATAGGGGTAATGAGAAAGGGGAATTTTCTTGCAAGCTAGTAGTCTTATGCATGAAGAGATTTCGGGGAAACCATCGATTTTGGGGATATTTACTTCGCCAACACTGCAATTCAAAAGGATGAAGAATCAAAGAAATATATTATTTCCACTAGCTCTTTTAATGGTACTTATTATAATTTCAAGTGCTTTAATGTCTTGGAATGCTTTAAACAATCCTGCACTTAGTATGTTTCATGATAAAACGGGATTTACTGTTCCAAAATACATAACTTTCTTTACCACATTTGGGATATCCGCAGTTAGTGGCATCGTAGCTATATTTTTTGCCCCTATATTCTACAAGAATATTATGATTTTTTTTGGAGTTGATATTAGCTATAAAGAAACATTCCCGGTAATTATTTATGCTTCGTTTGTATTAAGGGTAGGGATGATTTTAAACGGATTAATTACATTTTCTCTAAGTGGGTATGAGATATCTTATACAGGTTTAGGTGCAATAGCGACAGATAATATGATTCTACATACAATCGCTCAAAGAATAGATATATTTAACATTTGGTATTACGTTTTATTAGGAATAGGTTTAAAAACGATTGCGAATTTAAATAAAGATAAACTTATCCCTCTTATTATTGTTCTTTTCGTTTTCACTAGTTTATTAGCGAGCATGGCTGGGTTTATGCAGGAAATATCTAAACCGTAAAGAAGAATTGAAAGTTTTCTCAATATAATCACCGCCTAATAAAAGAGTAACAGCCTCTTCAGGCGTAAGTTGAATGGGTGGTAAGAAATAACCATCCATTAATGAATAACCGTGACCAGGCATTGCGAAAAGCGGGACGCCAGATTCACTAAGTGCATCCATATCTCGATAAATAGTGCGTATACTTGTCTCAAATTTTTCAGCTAAGCTTTGTGCTGTAACGTTTTGTTTTCTTTGTAATTCAATTAATATAGCTAATAAACGATCCGTCCGATTCATGAAATATCATCCTTTATTTTATAAATATTCTTATTGTGAAATTCTAAAAGTAGTGTGTAATTCCCTGCAGTTAACAGACTTTTCCCTATGTATAATATTAATATAGTAAAATCATAAGAACCTATATTGCAGTTTCCAATAATATACTATATAATCAGGATAAGAAAACGTTTTCATGCAAAGGGGGAAAATTTCGTGTCGACTATCGAGGACGTGGCGAAATTAGCGGGGTTATCAAGGACAACGGTTTCTAGGGTGATCAATAATCATCCATATGTTTCAGATGAGAAGAAGAAAAGGGTTCAATTAGCAATGAAGCATTTAGGCTTCGTTCCTAATTCTGCGGCGAGAAGGCTTCGTAAACAAAAAACAGAAACAATTGCGGTGCTTGTTCCAAGGATTACAAATCCTTTTTTTAGTAGATTTATTGAAGCAATCGAGATTGCTGCTTCTGAACATAAATATAAACTGATTATTTGTCAAACAAGATATTTACCGGAAAAAGAGATGGAGTATTTACAATTATTATCTACGAAACAAGTAGATGGGATTATTCTATGTTCACTAGAAAATCCATGGGAGAATGTGGAGCCATACTTGCAACACGGTCCAATCGTGTTATGTAATGAATATATTGAGGAAGCAAATGTTCCAACAGTGAAATTTGATCATGCACAGGGAGCATACATAGCTGCCAATCATGTATTAGAACAGGGATATCGTAATCTTATTTTTTGCCGTGGTAACGAAACGAAAGTAGTGAGCCAACAGCGAAAAATGGGCTTTTTACGCGCTATTACTGAAAAGAGTAGAGAAGTGGAAGCAATCGATTTTCTTGAAAACGCTTTCTCTTGGGATGATGGAAAACGAATATTCCATGAAGTATTAAAGGACAAAAAAAATCCTACCGCGATTTTGGCAGGAGGCGACGAGGTTGCAGCTGGAATTATCTCAGAGGCGAAACGTCATGATTGGAGTATTCCAGAAGATCTCGCTGTTATCGGTTTTGATAATCAAATTTTAGCGCAGATTACAGAGCCAGGTATTACGACAATTGAACAGCCAATCGACGAGATGGCCCGAAAAGTTGTCGAATTAATGATGGATAAAATCCATACGAAAAATTATCGACAAAAAGAATTGTATGAGTTTGAACTGGAGCTCTTGGTGAAAGGTTCAACGATGAAGGATACGATGTTATTAGCCTAGTAGACTATGTCTGCTAGGTTTTTTTATGTTCACAAACTACTATTCTTCGTGAACGCAATCGTCACATTTGTTATGGTATGCTTCGTGTTGCTCATCAATTTCCTTCCCGCAGTGTGCACAAGTTTTCGTCGGTAAATTTCGGAAAAACTCCATTGGTTGATCAATCATGTCAATCCCTCCATTTCCATTTCTTACTATCATTGTATTAGTACAAAAAACAAAAGTCAACAACTGTTTTATAACAAAATTGAAAATTAATGAAAAAGTTTAGGAAATGGATTATAGTTAACAATGTAGGATGTAAGTAAAAAACTTTCTCAAGTACGGAGAAAAACCGCATTCCTACACGGTTTTAGAAAGGATGGATACATATGAAGATGACTGTTGTCGGCTTTTGGGGCGGCTTTCCAGAAGCGGGAGAAGCAACGTCGGGGTATTTGTTTGAACACGATGGTTTTCGTTTACTTGTAGACTGTGGTAGTGGTGTACTAGCACAGCTTCAAAAATATATAACACCATCTGATATAGATGCAGTTGTATTGTCGCACTATCATCACGATCATGTTGCAGATATTGGGGTATTGCAATATGCAAGATTAATTACGAGTGTGACAAAAGGACAACTACCGGAGTTACCAATATACGGTCATTCGTTTGATGAGAATGGATTCCATTCTTTAACGCATGAACCGCATACGAAAGGAATCGCGTACAATCCAGAAGAAACACTTCAAATTGGACCGTTCTCCATTTCATTCTTAAAAACTGTTCATCCTGTTACATGCTTTGCGATGCGTATTACAGCTGGCGATGATGCCATAGTATACAGTGCAGATTCAAGTTATATTCCTGAATTTATTCCGTTCACAAAAGATGCTGATCTTTTCATTTGTGAATGTAATATGTATGCACATCAAGAGGCTGCCAAAGCAGGGCATATGAATAGTACAGAAGTAGCAAGTATTGCGAAAACTGCGAATGTAAAAGAACTTTTATTAACGCATTTGCCGCATACAGGCAATCCATCTGATTTAGTAACAGAAGCAAAACAAATTTTCAGTGGCCATATTACGCTTGCGCATAGTGGTTACGTTTGGAATTCATGAGGTGATACGATGTTATTTATTGATAATAAAGGGATTACAGATCCTACGATAAACTTAGCGATTGAAGAATATTGTGTTAAAAATTTAGATATTAACGAAACATATTTACTGTTCTACATTAATGAGCCTTCGATTATCATTGGTAAAAACCAAAACACAGTGGAAGAAATTAATGCAGATTACGTAAAAGAAAAAGGCATTCATGTCGTTCGTCGTTTATCAGGCGGAGGCGCAGTATATCATGATTTAGGAAACTTAAACTTCAGCTTTATTACGAAAGATGATGGAGACAGTTTCAGCAACTTCAAAAAATTCACAGAACCTGTAACGAAAGCGCTTGGTAAACTAGGTGTAAATGCAGAACTAAGTGGTCGTAACGACATTTTAGCTGAAGGTAGAAAAATTTCAGGTAACGCGCAGTTTTCAACGAAAGGTCGTATGTTTAGTCACGGTACGTTATTATTTGACTCTGAAAT
This sequence comes from Bacillus sp. RIT 809, assembly GCF_016892495.1. Lineage (NCBI taxonomy): Bacteria > Bacillati > Bacillota > Bacilli > Caryophanales > Bacillaceae > Bacillus > Bacillus sp. RIT 809. The sequence continues at coordinate 176,901 of NZ_JAFEMR010000010.1, forward strand.
CGATCACGTTGTATCAGCACTAAAAGTGAAAATGGATAAGATTCAATCAAAAGGAATTAAATCAATCCGTAGCCGCGTTGCGAATATTACAGAGTTCTTAAATAAAGAAATGACAACAGAAGAGTTTAGACAACTTCTTCTAGAGACAATCTTCGAAGGTGAAACAGAAATTCCAACGTACGAATTAACTGAGGCTGATTGGAAAGAAATTCATAAAATTTCTGAAGAACGTTACCGCAATTGGGACTGGAACTACGGGAAGTCTCCGAAGTTCAACTTACAACATTCACACCGCTTCCCAGTTGGACAAGTTGATGTTCGCCTTGAAGTGAAAAAAGGAACAGTAACAGAATGTAAAATTTACGGTGATTTCTTCGGATCACTAGATGTTCATGACATTGAAGAACGTCTAACAGGCGTACAATTTGATAAAGATACATTCACTGTAGCTTTAGAAGGCGTAGATATCGCGCGTTACTTCGGTAATATTACAACAGAAGATTTCTTGCATTTATTCTTCTAAATAGAAAAGAGACTGTCATAACTGGCAGCCTCTTTTCTATTTAACTTGGAAAGCTTTTAGTATTAATCTTTATATTTTTCTCGTGCGTCTTTGAAAATACTTTCAATAACACCATCATTTTGAACATGATCTTCCGAAAGTGTAGAGGATTTATTGATGGTTGTCTTCTGTGTATATAAAGGTACCTTTCCAAATGTAACGGCACGAGTTGCATATTTGCCATCATCTACTGGTATTAAGAATAATAGGTATTCTTTTTCTTTAACCATGTTTGTGTAACCGTTGATATTGTAAGCTGTATTAGTTTGTTTATCATAATAAGCATTTTCGGTTATTTGAATTTCTTTGCCCACTAATATATTAGTATCCTGTTGACTATTTTTATATACGTTATTCACTTTGAAACCAGATAAAGTGAAACCTCCATTTACTTCGCCATCAACTTCTGATCTATAAATTTCTGTTTCTTTTTCATCTGTTTTTATTCCACGAACTATAATTGGTGAATTATTTTCTAGTTCTTCCAAATTGTTGAAGCCGTCAGTTTTTGCATCGAATGTGATCTCTTTTGACTTAGATTCAACAAAGGGATTTCCTATAAATAAAAATGTGATGAAGCTTAATACTATGATTATCGATAAGAACCTCAGTGATTTTTTCATCTGTATAATGCCCCCTTTTAATATCTTGCATTAATTCCAGCCCAATCATCTGATTGTGGATAATCTTTATAATTAAACTCATACTGTCGCATTACAGAAATACTGTCATTACTTTTTTGAGTGTGCCCTAAACCGAGAGCATGGCCTACTTCATGAACTGCAGTTTCTTTACGTCTTGCTGAGTCTAATTCTACACGCCATTTTTTAAAAAGAGTGACATTACCGCTACCGCGAAAAATCCCATAAGTATCTCCATTATATCTATCTACATATTCAATTTTGACATTTGCTCCCCCTGGGAGACTGGATTCTTTAGTAAATTGAATTTTTGAGGAAGGATTCCAAGCAGTGATGCCCCTTAAAACCTCACCTTTTAACCCGTATTTACTAAACTCACCATGAATCCAATAATAGGCATTATTTGGATTAGAAATCTTTGAACCATTATGTGTATATGCCTTGATAGAAGATGGTAATACTGTAGCAAATAACAATAAACCGAGTAACGAAAAAATAATTTTTTTACTGTTTCTCACAATATCCCTTCTTTCTGTATTTTTTTACACTTAAATGTAATTTTTCTATAAATAGGTAAATATTCCTTTTTTTATTTCTTTTAAGCATATAAATTTATTTTAATTTGATGTAAAATAAAATGAATTACCTGTACCTAACTTTTCATTAAAAAAGGAGGGATTTTGTTGAGGAAATTAAAAATTCTACTTTTTGTTTTAACAGTAATTGTTACCTTGTTTGCATGTGAAAGTGGAAGAGAAAAATATAATAAAAATATTAATCAAGTAATTAAATTAGAAAATGAAGCGCTCCAAAAACATGGAGAAGAAAATTTAAAAAGAAAAAATACACAAATTATAGTTTATGAAGATGGGAAGTATATTGAATTAATCTATAACACATCTTCTGGAGATAAAGTGGATAGAGTATATAGACTTAATAAAGATGAAGCATATGAGGAAATTAAAGAGGTGGGCAAAGAATTAGATTATAAAAAGACTGATTATACAGAAAATGTAGGTTTGAAATAAAAGCAACACCATTATTCTCAATATAAATAGAGATGTTGCTTTTATACACTGGTAGTTTAATCAGCAATAAGACTATTAGTATATCAGTTTAAAACCATGATAGATTGAAGATTCAAGCAGCTGTTTTAAAATGTTCTCCACATATGTCGGGTGTAGATGGAGCGGACGCGATCAACTTGTTTGGAGAGCATACGGCGTTAAATAAAGAGGAACTTAATAAACTTAGAGAAAAGATGAATGCATATTATCCTAAAATGATTTTTGGTCTAGTTTCATAAATTACTTGCAAACGAAATCCCCTTATCCTTCCAAAGTAAACCAAGAGGAGGTGATTCATGTATATGCAGTTAATGGAATATCACTTGCTACTTTAATTTTCTTTTAATATAATTAATTTAGAATTTTTAAATATTCTAAATTTTATAAAGGTGGGATTTGTGTGAATCTCGTTCAATCTTTGGCTGAAACGGCAAAAAAGAAGGGGGATAAACCGGCGTACATATTTATGGATCAGTCGGTCTCGTATGACCAATTAAACAAAGTAGTCACTAGGTTTTCTAGCAATTTAGCAAAAATGGGCATTGGAAAAGGGGACAATGTCGCATTAGCTGTAGGCAATTCACCACATTTTTTAGTAGGTTTATACGGAACAATGAAAGCCGGAGCAACTGTCATTCCGATTAATCCAATTTATACAGCAGACGAAATACATTACATATTACAAAATGGAGATGTAAAAACAATCATCGTACTCGACGTCCTTCTACCTGTTATACAATCTCTTACAACAAGACTTCCTTCACTTGAAAATATCATCATATGCGAAACCTCATCAGATTTTAACCATATAGAAACCGAAAAAATGAAAACGTTTACTAGTTTTATAGGAAATGGAGATGTAACTTACGAAGGTCCTGAACTAGATGAAGAAGATGTAGCTGTTATTTTATACACTTCAGGTACAACTGGAAAGCCAAAAGGCGCTATGTTAACACATAAAAATTTATATAGTAACGCTAGCGATGTGGCGTCATATTTACAATATACTGCGGATGATCGCGTCGTTGCGGCACTGCCGATGTTCCATGTGTTCTGTTTAACAGTTGCGGTAAATGCGCCGATTGTGAACGGGGCAACAATTTTAATGTTACCGAAGTTTAGTCCGAAAGAAGTATTTCGCATTTGTCGTACGTATGAACCAACGATTTTTGCGGGTGTACCGACAATGTATAATTACTTATATTTATTTGAAGAAGCAAGCGCAGAAGATGTGAAGACACTTCGCCTTTGTATTTCAGGTGGTGCATCGATGCCTGTTGCGCTTCTAAAAAACTTTGAAAAACGTTTTGACGTTATCGTTTCAGAAGGATACGGTTTATCAGAAGCATCACCAGTTACTTGTTTTAATCCGTTAGATCGTCCTCGTAAACCAGGTTCGATTGGTACAAATATTTGGCACGTAGAAAATAAAATTGTGAACGAACTTGGGGAAGAAGTACCTGTTGGTGCAGTTGGGGAATTAATTGTTCGCGGACCTAACGTTATGAAGGGTTACTATAATGCGCCAGAAGATACTGCGGCGACAATTAAAGATGGCTGGCTATATACAGGTGACTTAGCGAAAATGGATGAAGAAGGTTACTTCTATATCGTCGATCGTAAAAAAGATATTGTTTTAGTTGGCGGTTATAACGTATATCCTCGTGAAGTAGAGGAAGTATTATATACTCATGATTCGGTAGCTGAAGTTGTCGTAATCGGTGTTCCTGATGAAAACTTAGGAGAAGCAGTGCGAGCTTACGTCGTTCTGAAACAAACGAGCGTAACAGAAGAAGAGCTTACGCATTACTGCACGTTACATTTAGCGAAATATAAAGTGCCAATGAGTATTGAGTTTTTAACAGAATTGCCGAAGAATACAACTGGTAAATTGTTAAGAAGAGCTTTGAGAGAGAAGGCATTGCAAGTATAAAAATAAAGATATCCATCTCTATGACTACATGTTTAGAGATGGATATCTTTTTGTTTTTTAGAGTTGACTAAGCTATAAGTCCATATATTTAACGTATTATCCGATAGAAGTCTCCTTCCTCAAGCGTGTGAAGGACGACAGCAAAGCGGTAGGTGGGAGATGATTTTTGGTTTGGCGTAGCCAAAAAATTATTTTTCCTATTTATTTCGCCTCTGCTATAATCAGTCTTATAAGAGGTAACGTTTGGTATGACAATGAAATGAGATAATCATGTAGTGTTCATGTTGTGTTATCACCGCCATAGATAAAGTAGAAATGTTTATGGGAAAGTGAGATGAACTGATATGGCAAAGCATAATAAGGCGTACAAATTTCGTCTGTATCCTACAGAAAAACAAGCCTACCTGATACGTAAAACTTTCGGGTGTGTACGCTTTGTGTATAATAAAATGCTGGCTGAGCGGAAAGAAGTATACGAAACGTACAAAGAGAACAAAGAAGAACTAAAGAAACAAAAATTCCCTACGCCTGCAAAATACAAAGTAGAGTATGAATGGTTGAAAGAAGTCGATTCATTGGCATTGGCAAATGCTCAATTAAACTTGCAAACCGCGTATAAAAATTTTTTTAGTGGTCAAAATGATTTTCCTACATTCAAAAGTAGAAAGAGTAGAAAATCTTATACAACGAATCGAGTAAACGGAAATATTATGTTATTTCATGGTTATATCAAATTACCGAAACTAAAAATGGTGCGACTGAAACAACATAGAGAGATACCACAAAACCATATCATTAAATCATGCACGATTTCGATGACACCAACCGGAAAGTATTATGTGTCTGTTTTGACTGAATATGAAAAGGAAATTGTTCAAAAAGAAGTAGAAAGTGTAGTTGGATTAGACTTCGCAATGGCTGAATTGTACGTGAGTAGCGAAGATGAGAAAGCCAATTATCCTCGCTTTTATCGTCAGATGCTGGACCGATTAG